>NZ_CP132194.1:2400000-2700000 GCF_030718935.1 Psychrobacter sp. M13 | reverse complement strand
TTTACGTGAAAACGACTGCTTGGAAACAATTGACGGCACCGCTTTTTGAGCCTTATGCGCGTTATCAGCACGCCGATATATTACATGCAATACGTTTGGGTATTGCCATTATACTGGCTCTCTTAGTCAATATTATTAGTGGCTTTCCTCATGGCGAGTGGACGACGATTACCGTTTTTATTATCTTGGGGTTGTTGCAATTTCAAGGTGCCATTTATACTAAGGCTAAAGAGCGAGTTTTAGGAACGCTGTTAGGCATCGTTGCTGCGATCGGCATTATAGGGTTCAGTCGCAGCGTGGGTACGTGGCTATGGATAGACTTTGCTATTATAGGGATATTTAGTGGTATTATCGGTTATATGGCTATTAGAAATCTCGGTTATACGGGTTTATTGACTGGTATTACCATGCTGATGATTGTCTCGGAATTGGGTCATAGTAGTATCGGGCAAGATGGTATGTACCGCGCTTTAAATATTCTATTAGGTACTGGGGTTGCGGTAGCAGCGACTTTGATTTTGCCACTGAAATCAACATTGATGTGGCGGTTCTTATTGGCGAGTAATCTTGAGTCTTGTAGTCATCTCTATGCTGGAGTAGGCGATCATATTGATAGTGCTGATGAAGAGGTTGATGACTCGGTACAGAACATGAATCCAGTTGCTTTTACGGTCAGTGGTATACCTGTCGATAAAACGTTGGTCACGGAGCTGCAGCAGATCAACAAGCGACTCTTAGCCGTACGTCCACATATTGCGGCAACTGCGAGTGAATCTGGCATAAAAAAAGAGAAGCTTGAGACCATTCAGCGCATGCATCGCAATATTATTGGCACGATCGACTTGCTACTAACTGCGGCACCACGTTTGGCTAATATTAGCATTGATGATGACAATCATGTATTGCTTATACATTATCAACACGAGCTAACGCAAGCGATGCAACATATCGCTGCTGTATTACGTAGCCCAAATGACGAAGTATTTCGTCCTATTACACGTATTGCCGTCTCAGAATACCCTAGCGTGCAACAATTAGCTTTTGAGTGGCAAGGTTACTTTTGGTTGACTCAAACGTTGCAAACACAGCTACAACAGCTGAGTGACTTATTACAGATGACTAAACCCAAGTGGTTTGCATCGTCTGGTATTAGCTATCAGCGCCGTGAGCAGCGCCGTATTAAAGAGCAAGGCCATGAGACAGATTTGCATCTATAAGGCTCTTCTACTGATAACGGATTAAGCATAAAAAACGCCAACCATAAACGGTTAGCGTTTTTTGATATTTACTTTCTATTGATTGCCAATATTAAAGCTTAGCGTCCCGTTTTTAGCATATCCCAATACTGTTGATACACTTGCAACGCTTCGTCGCCAACATCTTCTTGGAACTCGGCTTTGGCTAAAGTCTCTTTACTGGGATAAATAGTAGCGTTGTTACGCACTTCATCGGTCATCAGCTCACGTGCCGCTATATTCGGTGATGCATAGCCAATCTCTTCACTAACGATTTTGGCGTTCTCAGGCTGCAACAGATAGTTGATAAACTGATGTGCCGCATCGACGTTTTTGGCGTTCTTAGGAATTACAAAGTTGTCCATCCACAGTATCGCGCCCTCGCTAGGGTATTTATAAACTAAGCTGGTTAAGCCCTCATCATTTGCCATGACTGCCTCGCCATTCCATGTCATACCGACATTGGTTTCGCCTTCGATATAGGGAATACGCGTGGCATCTGAGTTAAAGGTTTTGACATTCGGCATTAAGGTAGTGAGCTTGTCATAAGCGGCTTTGATCTCGTCAGGGTTAGTGCTGTTACCTGAGTAGCCAAGGGTTAAGAGCGCCATGCCGAATACTTCACGCATATCATTCATCAGCATGACCTGATTTTTATATTCAGGCCGCCACAGATCATTCCAACTATTCACGGTAGCAGGATCAACTTCATCCCCATTAATAGCTAAGCCCGTACTGCCCCACATATAGGGGATAGAGTATTTATTTTCAGGATCGACTTTAGTATTGGTAAATGAGGTGTCTAGATTCTTAAAATTACTCAGTTTAGATTTATCTAATTCTTGTAAAAGATCCTCTTTCGCCATCTTTTCGACATAATAAGTCGAGGGAATAGCAAGATCATACTGGCTCGAATCATCCAATAATTTGAGCTTGGCATACATCGCTTCGTTAGAATCAAAGGTCGTGTAATTAACCGATATTCCTGTCTTATCCTCAAAGCCATCAAGGATCTCTTGTGGCATATATTCAGACCAGTTATACAGATTGAGCGTGATATTACTATCCGCTGCGCCATCTGTCGCTGGATCACTAGAGTTGCTACAGCTAGCTAAACTTAAGCCAATAGCTGCACATATTAAGGCCTTGGGTAGCCTACGAGTCGTGGTGTCAGTAGAAAATAAGGTCAAAAAAGTTCTCCAAAATAAGACAAATCAATAAACTTATATCTTTATGGTCATTATCTAGCAACATTTAAAGGGTAAGAATCTTTATCTATGTATCGTCGATTTATTTCGAAACTATCAATCATGCTATGATTGGCGCTGTTTTATATTATAAATTATAAGCATAAGCTATTCACAACTATAATTAAGGACAATTATAATGAGTAAGACTCAAGCTACTATTCCAGCATTATTAACCGATAAAGTCGTCATCGTGACAGGCGCAAGCCGTGGCCTCGGCGCCCAAATCGCTACGCAAATGGCGGCAGCAGGTGCAAGTGTTTGCGTCAATTATCTCAATAGTGAAGCTGCTGCGAACAAGATAGTCGCTGATATAGAGAAAGCTGGCGGGCAAGCTTTTGCTTATTGTGGTGATGTGTCTGATTTAACTCAAATGCAGGCGATGGCAGCGGAAGTGATCAAGCGTTTTGGACGCATTGATGTGTTAGTGAATAATGCCTTGCCAAGTTATCAGTTCGATCCAAGCGCAGACTACACTAGCATTGAAACCGTTCAATGGACGCACTTCTCGCAGCAGATTGACGGCATTGTCAAAGGCGCAGTAAATACCGTTCAAGCGGTATTGCCGCAAATGAAAACCCAGAAAATGGGCAAGATTATCAATATCTCAACCAATCTCGTTTATAACCCAGTGGTCACTTATTACGACTATACCACCGCCAAATCTGCACTGATTGGTCTAACCCGTAATTTGGCGAGCGAGCTTGGGCAATACGGTATTCGTGTGAATCTGTTAGCAGGTGGACTTCTAAAAACGACCGATGCCAGTAGCTTGACGACAGAGGAAGTATTTGACTATATCGCAACGACCACGCCACTACGTCAAGCTACCTCAGTTACCGATTTTGCTAATTCCGTATTACTGATGGCATCAGATTTAAGTGCGGCCATTACGGGTCAGTCTATCGCGGTTGACGGTGGTTTGACCATGCCGTAGCAGCTATATAAGAAGATAGTTTTAGAAAAAAAATATTAAAGAGAAGATATGAGTAATCGTAAAATCGCGGGCATTATTACAGCTGCCATAGGGCTATGCGCTATCATGGTGTTTTTTAACACAGGCATGGATACCTCACTATTAAGCTGGCCGCTGGAGACCTATCTTGGTGTGGCGTTTACCATGGGCTGGCTGACCAATATGCCAGCGTGGCTTACTTGCTGGCCGCTTTGCTATTTATTTTGATTGCTGTAGGTCTGTATAAACTTGGCAGTTGGATCTATGATTTGGTAACGGAGCGCAGGTAAAGCGTCTTAACCTTTCAGTATTATTATCAATAGTGTAAAGCTACTATCCATTAGATAAACCTCAGTGACGCGCTTATTTTAAAGACCTATATTTATATAGGTCTTTACTTTTATAGCTTAGTTGCCTTCGCATCGGTTAGACCAATATTGTTTATTACTAATTGTTTCTATATTCCATAAAAATAGTTTGTTTTTATTTAAAAATTATGATTAAATTCGAAATTTTGTTCAGAGCTTAGAATTCTACTAAGTTCTGATAATAGTCAAACATCGGATAGGGATTATGATTTATGCAAGGAAATGGCTCACCAAATGGTAGTTCGCCCAATAATAATTTTGAAGTAGAAGCTAAAAGCTCACGTATGCAGCGTTTTTTGAAGGGCGTTGAGTGGCTAGGTAATTTATTGCCACATCCTGTGATTTTATTCGTATGGATGTCGGTGCTTTTATTGGTGTTATCAGCCTTATTCTCATACTTGGGTGTCTCAGTCATTGATCCACGACCCGAGGGTACAAAAGGACGTAGCGAAGATGGTGTTATTCAGGTTGTCAATCTACTAAACGGCGAGGGGCTGGCACGCATCGTTGAAAACTTAGTGACCAACTTCACAGGATTTGTGCCTTTAGGTACGGTGCTAGTGGCGTTACTAGGGGTCGGTATTGCAGAATACTCAGGCATGATTTCAGCCGCATTGCGCGGGCTAGTGTTAAACGCACCCAAAAAGATGGTGACGTTTACCATTGTCTTTGCCGGTATCATGTCGAATACCGCAGCGGAGCTTGGTTATGTGGTATTGATACCACTGGCGGGAGTTATATTTCATTCGCTTGGTAGACATCCACTAGCAGGTATCGCAGCAGCATTCGCTGGAGTATCGGGTGGCTATAGCGCTAATCTATTGCTAGGTACGGTCGATCCCTTATTATCAGGAATCACCCAAGAGGCGGCACGTATTATCGATCCTGCCTATACCGTTGGTGCAGAAGCCAACTGGTACTTTATGGTCGTAAGTACGGTGCTAATCAGTGCTCTGGGTTATTTGGTGACTGAGAAAATCGTTGAGCCAAGCTTAGGGGAATACAACCCAAATGACGCTGACGATCCTTCTATACTAGAGACGAAAGCTGAACATGTCAGTGCGATTGAGAAAAAAGGTCTAGTATGGGCAGGCGTCAGTATGCTGGTGTTCTGCTTATTGCTCGCGTGGACAGTTGTACCCGCTGATGGGGTACTGCGTAATGCCGAAACAGGACTGGTCTCAGGGTCACCTTTCTTGAATGGTATAGTTGTCTTTATCTTTGTATTTTTTGCGATACCAGGTTATATCTACGGCAAAATCACTGGCAGCATAAAAAGTAATCAAGACGTTGTTGATGCGATGAGCAATGCAATGAGCTCACTCAGTATCTATATTGTCTTAGTGTTCTTTGCCGCGCAGTTTACTGCATTTTTCAACTGGTCAAACCTTGGCTCAGTGATGGCCGTAGCAGGCGCAACTTTCCTCAATGATATTGGTCTGACAGGACCATTCTTATTAGTTGGATTTATCTTAATCTGTGCAATGGTCAACTTAATGCTCGGCTCAGCCTCTGCTCAGTGGGCTATTACTGCGCCGATATTCGTCCCTATGCTGATGCTCACAGGCTATGCCCCTGAAATGATCCAAGCGGCATATCGTATCGGTGATTCGACCACTAACATCATTACGCCTATGATGAGCTATTTTGGTCTGATTATGGCAGTAGCTATTCGCTACAAAAAGAACACGGGTGTCGGCACACTGATGGCGATGATGTTGCCGTATTCTATTGCGTTTTTGATTGGTTGGGTTATATTATTCTGCGTTTGGGTATTTGTATTTGGTCTGCCTGTCGGGCCAGGTTCTGAGACCTTTTATCCTGCAAGATAACTTCTAAAATTATCTTGATAAACAATAGCCCTTGCCGAATATTAGCAAGGGCTATTGTTTATAGATTGGCGTTTAAAAGACTCAAAATTAAACCTTCTGCCCCACAGACAACTGATCAAGTACCGCCTGAATACCATACTCTTCGATTGTCCCTGTGACCAAGTCGGCACGTTCTTTCAGGGCAGGTTGCGCGTCACCCATCGCCACTGCAAATCCTACTAAGTCAAACATCTCAAGATCATTCATGCCGTCACCAAATGCCATACAGTCATTAGCGTCTACATCATAATATTTGCAAACATCCGATATTCCACGTGCTTTTGAGGCATCTACTGGCAAGATATCTGCGCCTACCGTATGCCAATGCACGAGCTTTAACTCGTCTTGCGCAAAGTTAACGTCCTGCATTTTATCGATTTGATTATTAAAGAATACCGAGCACTGATAGACAGTATTGGTTTTATAATAATCAGGGTCAAGAATTGAGTTAGGCGTGATTGAATTGTACTCACGTAAGCGCTCATTTTCAGCAGACCAAGCAATATGAGTTGCAGAGTCAAATTTATGAATGAGTTTGCTAGTCTGGCACAGCTGCACAATTTTGGAGGTTTGTGTGTCTGAAAGCGGATAGTGACTGATAATACCGTCTTTATTAAAGCTGTATTGCCCATTCATACAGATAATAGCGTCGAGTACGTCAGCATCAAGCAAAGCCAAAATATCAGGCGGCAGGATCGCTCTTGAACGTCCTGTAGAGATGATTAGCTTAATGTCACTGCTGGCTAATGCCTCTAGTGTCGCTTTATTATGCTCGGCAATAACGCCCTTACGACTTAAGGTATCATCAATATCAAAGAAGATAATTTTTGGCGTTGGTATTGGCGTTGATATCGCAGTATTTGTCGGCGCTCCACTGGACTTAAATTCGGTAAACATAATAATCCTATTATTTTTTATTAATACAAATACTACTATAGTTAGTCTCTATAGATAAGTGCATATAAGGTAATGTTTGCGGTTTAGCTTTATGCAGCACTTATTAACAGACAGTTGTATAGGGTGGGTTAGCGAAGCGTCATCTGACAAATAGTCTAGATAACAGTTAACATTGGCGGGTTACGTTTTATCTTCATTCTCTGCGAGAATATACTAAAACTAACCCACCCTACGAGAGTAAAATGATCGCTTTAGAAGCGCTTGCTAATCCTCTTTATCAAGCTTCGCCAAAAACTGCTCGGCATTATCTAAGTGCTCTTGCTGTTGCTCTTTATCCATTTTATCCCACATAGCGAGTAGCATACCGATGCGTGGATTTTTACTAAAGAACTCACGATGCACCTGCATAAATCGCCAAAACAACCCATCCCAAATCGCTGCCCACTCTAACAACTCACTTTTAGATTTGACCTGATAGTTACTCATTTTATTAATATAGTTACTACCACTGATATAGGGTTTGGTCGCGACCATCCCGCCATCGGCAAACTGACTCATGCCGTAAACGTTGGGCACCATCACCCAATCATAAGCATCGATAAACAGCTCCATGAACCATTGATAGACTTCATCAGGGTCAAATTCACACAGCAGCATAAAGTTGCCAAATATCATCAGCCGCTCGATATGATGCGCGTAACCTGTTTTAAGCACTTTTTTAATGGTGTCATCGATAGGCACGATGCCCGTATCACCGGTATAAAAGCTCTTGGGTATCTTGCGAGTAAAGCCCCAAAAGTTAGTACTACGCTGCTTGCGACCGACGGACTCATACAGCCCATACATAAACTCACGCCAACCGATAATCTGACGAATAAAACCTTCTAACGAGTTGATAGGGATATCGTACTCTTCGCTACACTCAAGCGTGCGCTCAATGACCTGTCGCGGGGTTAACAGGCCAGTGTTAAGCATTGGCGTCAGCAGACTATGATGCAAGATATGCTCGTCATCGACTATCGCATCTTCGTATTTACCAAAGTCTTTAAAGCGCTTTGATAGAAAGTTCTCTAGCCACTGTTCTGCCTCATCATGAGTGGTCGGATAACGAAAATCTGAATTTATCTCACCATAGTGCTTGCTAAAATTATCCTCAACATAATCTATTGCCTCTTCATAATGCTCACTTAATTCAGGAAAAGTTACATCGGGTGGCGTCTGTTTACGGGGGTACTTTTTACGATTATCCTCATCGAATGACCATTTTCCACCGATAGGTTCATCTTCGTCATCAACCAGTATCTTTTCACGCTTGCGTTGCTCGATATAAAAGTCATGATGGAACAAACGGTTATCGCGAAAGAAGTCGCAATAGACGGGTAGAGGATTGAGAAACATCGGTGTAGGAGAGACATCAAAGTCGATATCCGCGTCTAATATGGTTTGTTGAATATGCATCCGTAGCCAGTCATCGACCACATCAATACAGTATATTTTTTCAATAGCTTCATCATTGTCAGGCTCATTTTTATGACTTATAAAGCTAGCAATTAGCTGACGGCAGTCGCTATGCTCATGAGTGGAGTCTATATAAGTGACGCTTTTACCTGCATCAATCAGCGTCTGCTCATAAACTTTCATACTGGCACGATGTAGCACTAGCTTTTGTTTATGAAAAGGAAATTGGGTGAAGTATAAATCTTCTTCAATCAGGTAGCAGTTATCTTGCCAAAGTGAGGTATCAGCAAACAGCTGGTGCGGGAATATTAGGCTGATTTTTTTACTCATAAGATACCCCTAATGTATTCGACACATTCTAGTATAAGTGAGGTTATGAGACCTATCTTAATAATTTACAAAAAGCTATGAATATCTTAAAGATTACTCTTTATTATAAAGCTATTGTTGATTATCGACATCAATTAGCCAAACGAAATTTATGCTTGTATTTTTATTAATCTGTTAAGGGAACAAACATGAAAATCTTCACTTTCAAAAAGCTGATGACGTTGACAGCGCTGGCATTATCTACGAGCACCTTTGCCATGGATGTCGAGTTCAACGATGAGATGTGGAACGCTGAGGCTATACCTGAAGGCCAACAGTGTCTCAACTTTGGTGGTAAGAATCCGGCCACACCGAGTATGACAGTGTCCAACATTCCAGCAGGCGCAGACAGTCTAGTATTCGTCTATAACGATGTGAGTAATAAGCGTATGCAACAAGGTGGGCATGGCATTGTCAGCTACGCGCTATCAGAGGGCATGGGTCGTGCTGATATACCGCGCGTATTCGGACATACTTATGAAGTGCCGGTCGGGATTGAGATGATAGCAGAGTACCGTAGCCGTGCAGGCGAGACAGCAGGCGCATATAAGCCACCCTGTTCAGGTGGCAAAAATCATCTGTATACAGTAGATGTACAAGCATGGCAGGGCGATACGATACTTGCTGAAACTAGTGTTGAAATGGGTCGATATTGATCGTTTAGATATTTTGATTTTCGTATAAAAACCGTCTATGCAGTATGTATAAATGGCTTTTTAGTAAAAGTAAGTGAGGTTTGCGACATCTGATCTACGAGTAAACATGGGTCAGTCGCATGTTAGAGCTGAGACAGTATTATAGGAAAATACAGATTAGACCTGTCAATTATTAGAATAATGATATCGAAGTAACTGTATCGACTTTTATAGTACAATTGTACTCCGAGAAGTATCGGTATCCTATCTCATCAAAATTTTAATCTGTATTTCTAGAAACAATAATGCTAGCTGACAAAAAATTATTAAGAAACGAAATGTTATTGATTATACTTCATCTCAAAGTATATTCTAAATCAGATCAGATTTTTATAAATAAGGTTTCTTATGAATACAACAACGAGCCAACCTGCATACAATAGAAAAACGCATGGCGAGCATATTCTTATCAACATGACATACATTGCCAAAAATGTCGATTTAGATTCGGGAATCGAGCTAACACGTGCACTCGAGTATTGGCGAAAATATTTTGAAGAAAACGATATAGTTTCAATTTTAGTCATTAGTGAAAGTTATTTTGTTCAAAGTTTTCAAGGAACAAGACCTGCTATCAATACTGCATTAGAAAAAATACTTGACGAACATTCAACCATTTTTCCTAATATTGTCAATATAGAGGAAATAGAATCCCGTCAATGGAATGGATTTTTAATCAAACATCTAACGTCAAGCGCTGAGGATGAAGAATACGCGCTAAAAAGCTTCTCAGCAGGTCTTGACTATAACCCCTATCTGATGAAAAGTACTCAGATTACAAGCTTTCTAAAAGCAATCTTTGAGGATAGGATATCTACCAAATTTTAACGCTATTATCTGTTTACTATAAGGGTAAGCTCTTTCAAAGTTGACATATGAATTAGCGCCACATAAATTATATCCATCGCAACGCGGTCAAACATGGTTGCGTGACAAGTCCGATAGAGTGGTCTTATTCAACCTTTAAAAAATGCGTAGATGAAGGGTTCTATTCGTCTGATTGGGGTGAAGCGGGAATTGATGGGTTTGAGTTAGATTATGATTGATGTTCAATTTAAGGGTTAGCTTTTCAGCATGGTTTTGCTGGGCTAAAAGCCCAGCCTACGTTTGCTTGCTATGACTACTCCCAATATTTGTAGCCCTCAGCTTTTATAAATTCCATTAAAAAATCTGTAAAATCTTTTTTCAAATAAAACCAGTCTTCGCGTTCGTAAAGTGGTAAAGATATTATTATAGTACCAAAATCATCAGCATCTTTATCACATCTAAGTATTATAAAGTCACTATCTCCAAGAAATTCACCAACGATTAAATCACCTACTATTAAACTACTTGCTCTATAGCTTGATAGCCAAAAATTTATCTTATTTGTAAAATCTTTCAAGCTATAAATATTTAATCCAGCTTGACCGTAGTGTTCATCCAAAAATAACAAAGCACCGTTACTAATTAATAAAAACTGCTTATATTCAATGGGTAAATCTTCTATCTCTAATAAACTAAAGGTTTTAATGATTTCAGACTCTGAAGCCCCATCATTTATTATACAAGACAATTCAAATGAGTAATCCTCATTATCATAACTAGCTTTTTTTGGTTGATTCCAATTTTCTTTAAGAAATTTTATTTTTGCCTTTATATCCATCATTCTGTGCCTGTTTAAAAAACTTTTATTTGGCAACTATTAGCAAGCGTAGGCTGGGCTTTTAGCCCAGCTCTCTAAAATTCAAAAACCCTAATACACAACCTCAACCCCAGTCACATTCTGAAAGCCCCTAGGCAGTTGTCCACCGCGATTACCGCGCGTTCCTGTGTAATTGGCTAAATCCATCGGCTTCAACGTCACATGACGCTTGCCAGCAGTAATGATCAGACTATCTTGCTTACTTAATGGCGTGATTGCTAATACCTCTTCATCACCTTTTAGGGTTATCATTTTATTACCTTTACCACGGGCTTGTTCAGGCAAATCATCGAGCGCAAAAATTAATAAATAACCTGCATTGGTCACGACAGCAAGATGATCAGGTGTGGCTGTTATAGAGCTGCCATCGCCGCTATTAGCATCAATACGAGCGACGGGTAACAGACGACTGTCAGCCGCTAGGTTGATGATATTTTTACCTGCTTTTTGATTGCTATCGAGATTACCAATAGTATTGATAAAGCCATAACCTTGTGAGCTGGCGAGAATAATACGCTGATCGTTATCACCGGTTAATAGCTGCTCAAAGTGCGCGCCAGCTGGTGGCTTAAGTACGCTAGTGAGTGGATCGCCTTGACCGCGCGCCGAGGCTAAATTATGCGCGTCGATACTATAGCTACGACCTGTACTATCGAGGACGTAGATTTTTTCGTTAGATTTACCGCGCACGTAGGCTTGATAGCCATCCCCTGAGCGATAACTCATGGTGGTCGCATCGACTTCATGGCCTTTTGCAGCGCGTATCCAACCTGCTTTTGACAATACCGCCGTAATCGGCTCGCTCGGTACTAGATCGGACTCTTTGAGCGCTTGTGCTTCTTCGCGCTCGGCTAATGGCGACATCCGATTATCACCATGAGCTTTCATATCTTCGGTCAGCTCATCAATGATTAGACCCGTTAGGCTCTCAGGATTATCGAGGTATTCCTGCAATGTGGCGCGCTCTGCTGCCAGATCATCTTGCTCACGACGTAGCTCAAACTCTTCTAATTTTGCTAATTGACGCAGACGAATATCCAAAATCGCGTTGGCTTGGATCTCGCTGAGATCATAGCCTGTCATTAATGCTAATTTGGGGTCGTCCTCTTCACGAATGATACGAATCACTTCATCGATATTTAGATAAGCGATTAATAGTCCTGCGAGAATATGCAAGCGCTTATCTATTTTATCAAGGCGATACTCTAGGCGACGCGTGACCACTGAGCGGCGACTGACTAACCATTCGGCTAAGATTTCTTTTAGGTTTTTAACTTGTGGCTTACCGTTTAGGCCAATCACATTCATATTGACACGGTAATTGCTCTCAAGCTCAGTACTAGCAAACAGATGGCTCATGACCCGTGCCACATCAACGCGGGTTGATTTTAGCTCTAAGACAATACGGCAAGGGTTTTCGTGGTCGGACTCATCATGAATATCAACGACCCAAGGCAGTTTTTTATCCGTCATGAGTTTGGCGATTTGCTCTTGAATCTTATTACCTGAGACTTGATAGGGTAGCGCATCGATGATGACAAGATTTTTTTCTTTAGGATCAATATGGAAAGTCGCGCGCATTTTATAGCTACCGCGTCCACTCTCGTATAGTGCTTGTAGATCTTTCTTGCTAGTGATGATCTCAGCCGAAGTTGGTAGATCAGGCGCTGGTATCGATTGAGTTAATTGCTTAACCGATAGCTCAGGGTTTTTGAGCAAACGAATAGCGGCGCGTACCACTTCATTAAGATTATGCGGTGGAATATCGGTTGCCATCCCAACCGCGATACCTGTCGTACCGTTCAATAAAATATTAGGCAGACGCGCAGGCAAGGTCGTTGGCTCTTGCATAGTGCCGTCAAAGTTATCTTGCCAATCGACCGTGCCTTGACCGAGTTCCGCTAGTAAAGTATTGGCATAAGCCGACATTTTGGCTTCGGTATAGCGCATCGCGGCAAAGGATTTAGGATCATCAGGGCTACCCCAATTCCCTTGGCCAAATATCAGTGGATACCGATAGCTGAACGGCTGTGCCATGAGTACCATCGCCTCATAGCAAGCGCTGTCACCATGTGGGTGATATTTACCCAACACGTCACCGACCGTACGCGCGGACTTTTTGGGCTTACTTGATGACTTAAGACCCAGCTCGCTCATCGCATAAATAATGCGCCGCTGTACAGGTTTTAGACCATCGGCAATGTTAGGCAGTGCACGATCCATGATCACGTACATGGCATAGTTGAGGTAGGCTTGCTCAGTAAATTCGGCGACCGAGCGCGTATCTAGCGCATCGTTGTCTGGAATCACGTTATCGATAATATCAGGCATAAAATAGGTTTCGCTTTTATAGTTTTGATTTTGATAAGAGATTTTAATTTGCTATATATTATAAGGGCGGTTTGCAGATAAGCACCTTATAAGAGGCTTCTAAGTAATAATAAAGTAGTCCTATCTTAAAGCAAATGACAATAAGTAAAAAGGCAACTGAGATAATAGACGACAAGCTATGACGTGGTGTTTATAATTTTAGCCATAATTTTATAGATAGCTTTTAAACAATGAGTTAAGTAGTATTAATAAAAGATTTTACTTATTTTAGTCAAAATAAATCATTACTCATTACTCATTACTTATTATAATTTATAAGGATATTACCTATGTCAGTATCTACATTGCGCCTCCGTAAATATAAATTAGCAAAAAACGCACTGTTAGTAAGTGCGATAGCGTTTAGCTTGACAGCTTGTGGTACACAACAAAGGAGTGAGCCACTAAGAGCTGAGCCGTCCAGCAGTACAGTAAATCAAAACTCGCCAGTAGTAGTGAGCCCTATGTCACAAGCAGATATGGCGTCATCAGCAAAGATGGCCAGCGCTGGTAATGCTATTAGGATGTCACCCGGCGTCGTGCAGCCCAAAGATCGTGACAATTACCAAGATAATAAGCCAAATCCTGTCAATAAAACCAGCGAGATGGCAGTAGCAACGCTATCTATCGATACTGATACGGGCAGCTATGCCAATGTGCGACGCTATCTCAATGAAGGTCAGCTGCCGCCAGTCGATGCAGTACGCGTTGAGGAGATGCTAAACTACTTTAATTATCAATTCGACGATGGCAAACGTCTAGGTAATGCGCCTTTTATAGTAGCAACCGAAGTCGTCGACTCGCCATGGGATAGAGCCGATCAGGATAATAAAATCGTTAAAGTGGCGATAAAAGCAGTCGATCCAAAACAATATATAGCCGCTCCCCAGCTACCGCCAGCGAACTTGGTATTCTTGATTGATGTATCAGGCTCGATGTCCTCGCGCGATAAGCTGCCATTAGCACAGTCCTCGCTAAAGCTACTCACTCAGCAATTGCGAGCGCAAGATAGCGTCAGTATTGTGACTTATTCAGGTCGTACGAGTGTGGCTTTGCCTATGACTGGCGGCGATGAAAAGGCTAAAATTATAGCGGCTATCGATAGCTTGAATGCGGCAGGCTCTACCAATGGCGAAGATGCGCTAAAGCTGGCTTATAATCAAGCGGCGCAGTCGATGCAAAAGAACGGCATTAATCGTATTGTGATGCTGACTGATGGTGACTTCAATGTCGGTATTAGCGATGTCGATGAGATGCTTGATCTGGTCAAAGCCAATCGCGATCGCGGCATCTCATTATCGACGGTAGGCTTTGGTCGTGGCAATCTGAATGATTATATGATGGAGCAAATGGCAAATAATGGTAATGGTAATTATAGCTATATTGATAGTCTTACCGAATCCAAAAAAGTCTTTAACGATGAGCTGGCGTCCACTTTTAATACGGTTGCGAAAGACGTCAAAATCCAGCTTGAGTTCAATCCTGAAGTGATAAGTGAATGGCGCTTGATCGGCTATGAGAACCGTGTTTTGAGTGAGCAAGACTTCAATAATGATAAAGTCGATGCGGGTGAGCTTGGGGAAGGTAAAGCGGTGGTTGCGCTATTTGAAGTCACGCCAGTAGGGCAGGTAGGCCTATATAGCGAGCGCCGTTATGACAGTAACAAAGATAAAGCAAATAATAAAAACAATAACAAAGCCAACAGCAAAACTAATGAGCTCGGTTTCTTAAAATTACGCTATAAAGAACCTACAGGTGCTAGCTCTAAGCTTGTTAGCCAAGCTATTATTAATAGTAGCCGAGATTTGAGCAAAGCCAACAGTGACACTCAGTTTGCAGTCGCAGTTGCAGGGTTCGGTCAACGTTTATCTCAAAGTCAATATATCAATGACTGGAACTACACTGATAGCGGTAAGCTGGCCAATACCAGTATCGCTCGCCAGCCAAGTAGCGATAAAGAAGGCTTGCGACGTAATTTTGTTAGCTTAACTGAACTGGCAAAAGCACTTGATAATAAAAATTAAACTATAACCAGATACAACCTATCTAAAATCGGTTTACTACGGTGCTATTACGATAAATATAAGCATAATAATCAAATAGTTAGTATACTTGGCGTTATTTAGTACGTAGTATTAAGTAATGCCCTACCGCTTTGATTCTATTTAAAGTATTGACCGCCAAGTCACCTTACAAACCCAAGTTGCCATCTTTTATATTGAGTAGTTTGTATAAAGTGTGTATGTTAAGCAACAAAGGGTTATTCAGCGTATATTATCACTAGGAGAAACAAGATTATGGACAATCAAACCACTGCAACTCGTAATAACGACCCCGTCTGGTTGAAGACTTACGAAGAATTAGGTATAACTTATAACATCGACATGCCAGCTAATAATACCTCGCTTATTGATATCTTCGAAAAAAGCTTTGCAGAACATGGTGACAAAACAGCGTTTATCTGCATGGACGCGAAAATTACCTTTCGTGAAGTGGACATTTATAGTCGTCAAATTGCTGCATACCTTCAGTCTTTGGGATTATCAAAGGGTGATAAAGTCGCCGTAATGATGCCAAATATTTTGCAATTGCCAGTGACGGTCATTGCTGTGTTGCGTGCAGGCTATACGCTAGTCAACGTCAATCCTTTGTATACCACTCACGAGCTTGAGCATCAATTAACGGATTCTGAAGCTAAAGTACTCATTATGGTTGAGAACTTTGCCAAAACTTATCAGGATATCGGGCGCAAAGTTGTCGATAAAGTCGTCATCACTGGCATGGGCGATATGATGGGTATGCTCAAAGGCTTTATGGTCAACGCAGTGGTTCGTCATGTCAAAAAAATGGTACCCGCCTATAATATTGATGGTAGTGCTACTTTTAAGTCGATGCTTAAGCACAGCGCTAGCAAATACAAGCGCCCAGATAACATTACTTTAAATGATATTGCTGTATTACAGTATACTGGCGGTACCACTGGTGTTGCCAAAGGCGCGATGCTCACGCACAAAAACTTAGTGGCTAATCTTATTCAATGTAATACCTTTTTGGGTAAAGCGTTTGATTCATTTGATCAAAAAGGTGAGCAGGCAGTCATCATTACAGCACTGCCTTTGTATCATATCTTCTCATTTACTATCTGTGGCATGTTCGGTCTATACCGTGGCTGTGTTGGTCTACTGATACCTAATCCACGTGATATGGATAGTTTGTTAAAAGCTTATAAAACGTATCCACCTGCCTTCTTCCCAGCCGTAAATACATTGTTCAATGCCTTGGCTATCAATGAAGAATTTATCGGCATGGATCATAGTAAGCTAAAGGTCTCTATGGGCGGCGGTATGGCCGTTATGAGTACAACGGCTGAAAAATGGCGTCAAATTACAGGTAATGTCATCCTACAAGGTTATGGTTTATCTGAGACCTCGCCAGTTGCTACCGCTAATCCTATGAATACAACGACATTTAGTGGCACCATCGGTGTTCCTATGCCGCAAACAGATATCGCTATTTTAGATGATGATGGCAACGAAGTCGCTATCGGTGAGCGCGGTGAGATTAGTGTTCGTGGTCCACAGGTTATGAAAGGCTACTGGAAGCGTGCTGAGGCAACCGCTGAGGTCATGACTGATGATGGTTTCTTCAAAACAGGTGATATCGGTATCATGGCTGATGATGGTTATTTAACGATCGTCGACCGTAAGAAAAATATGATCTTAGTCTCAGGTTTTAACGTTTATCCTACTGAGGTTGAAGAGGTCATGTCAGCGCATCCAAAGATCATCGAATGTGGTGTTATCGGTTTACCAGATGACAAGAGTGGCGAGATTCCAAAGATATTTGTCGTTCGTCAAGACAGCAGCCTGACTGAGCAAGATGTTCTGAACTACAGTAAAGAGCACCTCACAGGCTACAAGCGTCCGCGTTATGTGGAGTTCATTGACGAGCTGCCTAAATCTAATGTCGGTAAAATCTTACACAAAGACCTGCGAGCTATGGAAGAAAAAAACAACGCTTAGTTTGTTATTGTTAACAGTAAGAAAATAAATGATAAGGTGGCTTAAGTGCTACTTTATCATTTTTTTATGCTGTGGTTTTAGGTCATAGCATCTTAGTAAGATGGATATCACCGCTATAGTTGTGAATAATCAAGCAGCCACTAATCAACAGAGTTGGAGCTAGAGAAATAATGTCAAAACTGCTATAGTGCCAGCAAATACCGACATGACACAGCGCTTAAAAGCATACATAATTCTAAAATTTTAGTAGTAAATGCCCGACAATATATCGGCTCATTGCCAAACTGTAAGCCTAGTATTTTCAAGCCTAATACTTTCAAGCTCACCATATGAAGCGTAGCGCTTTAAGCTTAATTAAAGGATAACCTGCTGATGACTAATACCAATGAGTTTCCAACGATGCCAACTATTGCAAGTGATAGACCTTGGCTAAATGCTTATGAGCGTTACGGTATCGATGCCACTATCGATATGCCAGATGACGAAACCTCATTACTTGATGTCTTTGAGCGCAACTTTCGCCGTTACGGCAAAAAGCCTGCTTATATCTGCATGGGCGCTTCTATTAGCTTTAAAGAATTGGATTTATACAGTCGACAAATAGCCAGTTATCTGCAATCTTTAGGATTGAATAAAGGTGATAAAGTTGCCGTTATGATGCCGAATATTTTGCAGTATCCTATCGTTGCACTTGGTATCATCCGCGCAGGCATGGTGCTCGTCAATGTCAATCCGATGTATACCAGTCGCGAGCTGTCACATCAGCTGCATGATAGCGGCGCCAAAGCATTATTTATCGTTGAGAATTTTGCCAAGACCTACGAAGAGGCCGAAGATAAAGGTCAAGTTAAGCACGTAGTCGTCTGCAAGATTGGTGATATGTTAGGGACGATCAAGGGAACCGTTGTCAATTTAGCCGCGCGTTATATTAAGAAGATGATTCCTGCGTATAATTTACCTAAGAGCACTAGCTTTAAAGAGGCGCTCAATACGGTATCGGCTAGCAAATATCAGCGTCCTTATCTGAATCTGAGCGATGTGGCACTACTACAATACACAGGCGGCACTACGGGCGTTGCCAAGGGCGCTATGCTATCCCATGGCAATTTGGTCGCTAATATGCTCCAGATCAGTGCGCTGATGAATAGCGCTTTTGATGATGATGCCAGCAGCGATGACGTTATATTGACGGCGCTACCGCTGTATCATGTGTTCTCGTTCATGGTTTGTGGAATGTACGGTATGTATCAAGGCTATGCTGGACTCTTGATTCCGAACCCGCGCGATTTGGATGGTTTAATCAAAGAGATGGGTAAATATAAGCCGGCCTTTATACCAGCGGTTAATACGTTATTCAATGGTCTAGTGCAAAAAAAGGCGTTTGCTGATTTGGACTTCTCCAACCTAAAAGCCGCTATCGGTGGCGGTATGTCAGTACTACCAAGCGTGGCAAAAGAATGGCATCAGATCACAGGCTTGCCTATCGTTGAGGGCTATGGTCTATCTGAGACCTCGCCCGTTGTAGCGTTTAACCCGATGACCATCGCTAAGTTCACAGGTAAGATCGGTATACCCGCCTCTAGCACTGATGTGGTACTGCTCGATGACGATGAGAATGAGGTCGAAATAGGCGAACGAGGTGAGATAGCGGTCAAAGGCCCACAAGTGATGATCGGCTATCAGAATCGTCCTGATGAAACCAAAAACACCTTTACTGCTAATGGCTATTTGAAAACGGGTGATATTGGTATTATGGACGAAAAAGGCTTTATCAAAATCGTTGATCGCAAAAAAGATATGATTATTGTCTCAGGTTTTAATGTCTATCCTAATGAGATTGAAGAGGTTATGACGGAGCATCCTAATGTATTAGAGTGCGGCGCTATCGGCATACCTAATGATGATCGCGGTGAAGATCCAAAGCTGTTTGTGGTCAAAAAAGGTGAGGTCACAGAACAAGAGCTGCTTGATTTTGGTAAAAAGCATTTAACAGGCTATAAGCGTCCGCGTCATATTGAGTTCGTTGATGAGCTGCCTAAATCTAATGTCGGTAAAATACTGCGTAAAGAGCTACGTAAAATGGAAGGCTTAGAGTAATCTAGCTGCCTATTCTAATAAGCTCCATAATCAGGTTTCTAAACTAAATTTCTAAACTAGGTTCTTAAACTAAGCTACTTTAAGAAAAACAAAGATACTTTAAGAAAGACAAAGATACTTTATCTTTGTTTTTCTGCATTTTAAACGCACAATGACGTTAGGCTTTTCTAGCGTAAATCTTGCTATTACGCGACTGTCACGTTAGGATATCTCATCAATTTTACGGTTTATTTTATTCACTGTTTATCCGTTTAGCTATTTATGATTCACAACACCGTACTCATTTTATACTAGGACACTTTATGCGTAATGATAACCGCCAGCTTAATCAACTTCGTTCGATCAGCTTTGAGCGCCATTATACCAAGCACGCTGAAGGCTCAGTATTGGTCAGCTTTGGCGATACCAAAGTATTATGTACTGCTAGTGTCGAGTCGGGTGTACCGCGTTGGCTTAAAGGCAAAGGCAAAGGATGGATTACCGCTGAATATGGCATGCTACCGCGCGCGACTAATACTCGTAACCAGCGCGAAGCCGCTCGTGGCAAGCAGTCAGGACGTACTCAAGAGATTCAGCGTCTGATCGGTCGTAGTCTGCGTGCGATGATAGATTTGAGTAAGCTTGGTGAAAACACGATTTATCTCGACTGTGATGTCCTGCAAGCTGATGGAGGCACACGTACCGCTAGTGTCACAGGCGCGGCTATTGCCTTGATTGATGCGATAGAGAGATTGCAGCGAACCAAAAAACTCAAAGCCGATCCATTAATCGGCTTGGTGGCAGCCGTTTCTGTCGGCATGAAGGATGGTGAGGCGTATCTAGATCTAAACTATGAAGAAGATGCCAGCTGTGATACTGATCTCAACGTTGTAATGACGCAAAAGGGTGAGTTTATTGAACTCCAAGGCACCGCTGAAGAAAAGCCGTTTACTCGTAAGCAAGCGGACGATATGTTGGCGCTAGCTGAACAGGGCATCGCTGAGCTTATTACTATGCAAAAGACGGCTTTGGGCTGGTAGAGTCATCGTTCAGTTTAGTCAATTCTTCGCTATTGATAACTTTTGATACCGCCTTCACCTATTAAGCCATTAACTATTGAGGTCTAATATATGCTTAAGCTCACTGATGAGGGCGCCAAAATTACTTTGCAGGAGCAGCCACCAGCGAGCGATAATGGGCTATTTTGGTTTGGGTCGGCGTTATTGATTGGCGCAATCGCAGTGGCAATGGCGATGAGCTTATTATCTGAGCGCTTATCTATTGCCGCGCTAGCACTATTAATTATAGGAAGTTTCTTTTTTAATAGGCAGCGCCAACAGCGTAAGAAAGCAATGGCTGGCGTGATTAATAGCGGCGTATTGTTGATCAGTGCGGGGTCCTTGATTCATGAGAATCAAGGCAAACGTAACACGATTACTATAGCCGACGGGGACAAAATCACGTTATACGGTGAGCAGCTACAGATCGTCGATCCCACAAACGTACGTAAATATCATATTAGCGGCTTTGATAATAGCCAAGAAGCCCAAGCGACTAAAGCTATCTTGCAAGGTCAAACACTTAATAAACGCCATGTTAATATTAAGATGAAAAGTGACTAGCTGTTTATTACTAAAATCTTGCACCTACCTTGCACTTATTCTTCAAAACCTCTTTTTGTCCAAAAATGAGTAATAATGCTTGCAGCTCGCTTTCAAAATGGTTTATAACTAGATCTTATACTTTCATAGCGACTGAATCAGACGCTATGCTAACTGAGTTATTTTTGCTGTTTTGTGAGGAGTTAATCATGCCACAAGCATCGATCAGCGCGTTAAATAATAGTTTATCTTGTGTGACTAAAATAATACCGATAACCGCTTTATTACTATCAATGCTAAGTGTCACCAGCCAAGCTCAGGCCGATAATATGAGCGCTCTCATCGCGCAAAAGTCTGCGCAACCTGAGCTGGCAGCCCCTTCTGCTAGAGTCAGTACCCGCTCCACTATCAAGCGTGCGGCATCTACATCAGCACCTACTTATAACTATAATGAGAGTGCTACTACTAACACTTATCGCTATCCTGAAATAGAGCCGACGCCCTCTGTGCTACCGGCCTTTCTTTCAGGTAGCTATGACAATGTCGATAGCGAATATTTGTCGCTGCTAAGTCAAGCTGAAATGCAAAGTAGCCCTGCTGCTCGCGAGGTTGTTAGCACCGCTCGTAAAATGGCACTTAATGAGCGCACTATTATTCAAGGGGGTTGCTGGGACTATCTCAATGCCGTGTTCAATCGTGCTGGCGTGACGCGTGATACCCTGCATAAAGGATCTTATAGACAAGGCCCTTATGCCAATAGCAGTGAGATTGAGATTGGCGATTGGCTATATTATATCAATCATGGCTATAACGGCGTTGAGCACAGCGGCATGTTTGTCGGTTGGGTCGATGAGTCAGCCAAGCAAGCGCTAATACTGAGCTATGCAGGTGAGAGTCGTCGTGAGCCTGCACGCTATCGGGTTTATGACTTAAGTAATGTCTATCAAATCATGCGACCTGTTATTTAGAATAACAAAAAGCTACTCGCCATAAAAAAGCGTCCGTAACTAAGTATTACGGACGCTTTTATTTTATAGATAATGTGGTTTTAAAAGGGTTTTACGATTACCAAAATTACGATAAATATCAGCGCAAAAACAGGCACTTCATTGAACCAGCGCCAAAACACGTGTGACTTATATTGAGGGTTGTCTATTAGCTTTTTACGATAAAATCCGCAGGCGCCATTATAAGCAGATAATAGAATTACTAAGACTATTTTTAGGTGTAACCAGCCCTGAGTTTTATAGACCTCCCAGCCCAGATATACCATCCACAAGCCAAGCGCCCACGTCGCTATCATTGATGGGATCATAATACCGCGATACAGCTTGCGCTCCATAATCACAAAGCGATCCTGACTTATTCTATCCTCGCTCATGGCATGATAGACAAACAGGCGCGGCAAGTAGAAAATCGCTGCAAACCAAGTTACCATTGAGATAACGTGAGCCGCTTTAATCCAGTTTATATACTCTATCATGCTTATATTCCTAATGCTCTAGCTGTGTTTAGCCATGTTTAAATGCGGGCAAGCTTAACGTATATTGACTTGCTTTAACAGCTATCAGACTCACTATGACCGCAACTTATCTAAGCAAAAACTTATTCGGCTAATAAAACTTGCATCTGATGACCACTCATAGCGTCAGTGACAGGCAACAGCTTGGGCGCTCTGGGTGCTGCAATATGCTTAGTCAAGCCCAGCTCACGCATGAGTCTATCATCACTAGCCTGACTGGCATTACCAGTAGTCAGTAGCTTATCACCATAAAAGAACGAGTTTGCTCCTGCCATAAAGGCCAGCGCTTGCTCACTATCAGATAAGCTCTCACGACCCGCCGATAGGCGCACATAACTGGTCGGACAGCAAATGCGAGTCACGGCAATAGTACGTATCCACTCGAGTACTGACAGCTCACCCTCGCTTAGCACTTTATCACCCAGCGGCGTGCCCGCTATCGGCACTAATAGATTAACAGGTATCGACTCTGGCGCTTTGGGCATTTTGATCAGCTCGCACAGCCAGTCAATCCGATCATCACGGCTCTCACCCATGCCAACGATATTACCGCTACAGACATTGATGCCCGAAGCGCGTACATTACTTAGCGTATCTAGACGATCGTCATAGCTACGAGTGCTGACCACTTGATCATAATAGTTTCTAGAGGTATCAAGGTTATGGTTATAGTAGTCGAGTCCAGCATCGGCTAATTGGCCTGCTTGCTCGGGGTTGAGCATGCCTAGAGTCATACAGGTCTCAAGCCCTAAGTCTTTGACTTCTTTGATTAATTCGACCACATAAGGCATGTCTTTGGCGCTAGGATGCTTCCACGCCGCGCCCATGCAAAAACGCGATGAGCCGGTCGCTTTGGCACGCCGTGCCGCTGCTATAACTTTATCAACTTCTAAGCGTTTTTCAGCTTGCAACTTGGTCTTATCACGGTGGTGACCAGATTGTGAGCAGTAGCCACAGTCCTCAGGACAGTTGCCCGTTTTGATTGACAACAAAGTACTGATTTGTACTTCGTTAGCGGTAAAGTGCTGACGGTGAATGGCCTGTGCTTGTGATAACAAGTCTAATAATGGCAATTCAAATAGCGCTTTAACCTGCTGGCGACTGGGTTTATTGGCCAGTGAAGTCGTATTTGTTTTTGATGTATTATCAGCAAAATTATTTTCAGTTAGAGTGTCAGTGTCAGTAGATAAGGTAGGTTCAGTGATACTTAGCAGGCCTGCCATGATAAGTCCTTTTATAAAAATAGAGTAAAACCAAAATTTGAATCATAAAAAAGGTTGCCGTATTAGTATACCGCAACCTTAGTATCTTAGCAGAACCTAGTACTAGCAGAGCCATAAATTATCAGAACTGAGCTTTAGCGTTACTATGTCCTATGTCAAGCTGGCTAAACTATTTACCTAGTTTATGTTTAGCCACACCGACCCAATGCTCTGCAAACTGTTGCGCTTTATAGACATAAGGTTTAGCTCTTTGAATATGTGGCTGTAGCTCTTCTGGAATCTCAGGGACGATATGTTTGGCAAGCTTATTGAACCACATAAGGAGGCTATAATCGCCCTCAATGCTTAGGTTGCCTTCTTGCACTGCCGTCATAAAGCCAGGCAAGCTGCCTTTAGTCAATAGCTTAACCCCTGTCATAGAGTCTTTAAACTTAATAGTCAAATCAGCATTATCGGCATGACCACTGTGCTGCGTGAACTGACCGTTGTCAAAGCTAAAGTAACGCGCTATATCAGAGGCTTCACTAATGAATTCAATAGTAACTTTGCGATCCGCTAACTTGGCCTTAAAGTCTTCGTTATCGCTATCAGCGAGCATCGATAAGCGATAGCCTACGATAGCTAGTAGAGCATCTAATGGATCAGATTTTATATCTAACACAGGAATAGTAAACATGATGGATCTCCTAAATAGAGGATAAAGAGGTGAATAAAAATTAAAGGTACTCTATAGTAATTGTTAGCAAAATTATAGTGCTAAATTATAACTCAATTGTCATTATTTATTCATCAGTTTTGAGATATAACGCTTGCAAAACAATATATTAAGTGAATAAAAAAGCGCCCTGATAAGGCGCATAATTTGTGATGCATAGTTTGATTTTGGATATTAAAGCAATACTTTTATTATTGAACTACTCAAAGCGTGGCGTATAATCATCATCATAAATAGGGCTATGCTCAACATAACGCGCAGCCTCAAGCTCGCGCTGTTGCTGCAAAGTAGGGCTAACATCCTCATAACGCACGGCGCGATAGAGCACCCAAGCAAATAATGGCAGCCAACTAATACCCATAGCCACGACATACGTATGCCATTGGGACAATGTCGTCCAGCTTATCAATAGGCTCTGAATAATCTCAACAGCTAGCCAGTAGAGGACGCCGCCGAGTACATACCAAAGTAGCCAGCGCTGAGAGGATAGGGCGATGGCAAAAATCAAACTGGCTAATAAGCCATAGCCTAGTATAGCCGCGCCGCTTAGAGAGCCTACAGAAATACTGGCTAGAGTGCTACTCGATAATAGTGTCAAAAGCATCATTCATCTCGCTATGCAAAAGGTGAATTTCAATACCCTATTATGAGAGTTTTGCCTGTATATCGAAAGACCAAAACGCGACTTTGCGACAACCGTTGACGTCTATTTTTAGGAGAAAGAATTACCTTTTCGACATTGCTTTTTGATGATGCAAGATATCTATATCTACCAAAGATTTTATTTACTATCGTGATCATTCGTTTTATTCGTCAATAAGCTTTGAATGATTAGTCCGATGTCCCCACCAAGACAGTAATGATACCAATACTGCGCCTAATAACATAAGACTTAGCGTGGTGAGCCAATGAGCGCCAGTAGGGTACGCCCAAGGTGCAACATTAGTGATAGCCTCAGCGTTTAGACTGCCCAAAGCATCTACTTTCCAAGGCCAAACCTTTACTAATGAGCCTGCAATAAAGCCAGTAAGCAGCGCCAGCGTGGCCTGATAATAGCGCGATAGTAGCCATTTTAGTATGCGGGTAAATAGCAATAGCCCTGTGAGCATACCCGCCATTAAAGTAATGATAGTCGTCAAATCAAAGGTATGTACCGCCTCCAAAACCGTATCATAAGCGCCTAACAGCAATAAGATAAAGGATCCAGATACTCCCGGTAGGATCATCGCACAAATAGCAATAGCGCCTGCAAAAAACAGATAGGGTAAGCTTGGACTGCCTGCCAGTAGCGGCAAACTACTAATGACAACTGCGACTACTAAGCCTGTGATAAATAATCCTGCGCGCGCAGCATTCCAGCGTTTTATTTCAGTTAGCAAGAGTAGTACTGTCGCTACCACTAGACCAAAAAAGAACGACCAAATCAGTAGTGGTTGATTGTCGAGCAAGCCTTTGATAATACCTGCTAAAGTGACGATGCTAGTGCCAATACCTAATAGCAGAAATAATAAAAAAGTAGCATCAACTTGTCGCCATACTTCCATAAAGCCCTTGATGCTACCTTGTCTGCGAAATACTGACCACAGATTAGGGCCAATACTACCTAGCGCATTAATCAGGCGCTGATAGATACCTGCAATCAGCGCAATGGTGCCGCCAGAGACACCTGGGACAATGTCAGCAGCGCCCATCGCCATACCTTTAATATAAACAGCAAAAAACTGCTTGGCGCTATCGTGAGTCGGCGCTACGCTATCAAGTGTTTGGTTCGACGAAGTTGACGTTGATTCTGATAAAGCTTCATCAGGCTTTGATGCCGTCATGGACGACTCCTTTTGCGGAATATAAGTTGAAAGTATGAGTCGTAACTAGCACGGAAAATAAGCTGAGTGAACGAAATAGTCGTAAGCCCAGCTTATAAAATAATAATCTATCAATGCTTATGCTTGCGCTTGTACTTATGCATTAGCGACTAGCGCAGGATAACCTAAAGCATATAGAACACCCTCAAGTCCTGTGACATTGACAGCTGCGTCAGCACGCGCTTGGACGATAGACTTGGCTCGATAGGCGACGCCTAAATCGGCAATTGCCATCATGGGCAAGTCATTAGCACCATCACCGACACAGACTACTTGCGACATAGCAATCCCTAAACGCTCTGCGGTGTGCGCGACGATAGCTGCCTTTTTTTCACCATTGATGATAGGCAGCTGGATATGACCGCTCACCTCATCTTCATCGATATCTAGATTATTGGCATGCACTTCATCTATCCCTAGTTGTTCAGCAATATAACGAGCAAAATAGGTAAAGCCACCAGAGACTAGTATTGTATGATAGCCTAAGGCTTTGAGGGCGCTAATAGTCGTACGTGCTCCTGTCGATAGTGTAAGCCGCGCGCAGATCTCATCAAGCACGTGAGTTGGAACCCCTTTGAGTAACGCTACGCGCTGAGCAAAGGAGTCATCAAAATCAATCTCACCTCGCATTGCAGCCTCGGTAATGGCTTCGACTTGCATGCCGACCCCAGCAGTCTTGGCAAGCTCAACAATAACCTCTTGCTCAATAAGAGTGGAATCCATGTCAAAGCAAGCTAGCTTATGGGTACGCAGCATATGACCTACTGATAAAATATGACAATCGACTAAGTCTGCGCTATTAAAAGCTGTCGCCATTGCCGCATCGCTGCCTATTGCACTTTGCGTTTGATGATGCGTTGCCAAGTCGTGACGCAGGCGTGAGGTCAACTGCTCATCAATCATATGCGCAGCAGCAGTCTTCTTGGCAGGATGCATTAGGGTATCGCTGACAGGTACGAGTAAGTAGCGAAATACCTGTGCTTTAATAATTGGGAGCAACGCAGGATTCTGATTTGAATTTACTACGATACTCACATTTGAACTATCATGAGCGTCTGCATCACTAGTAGTCACATACGCAGGATTGGGCGTATTAACGCTAGAGTCTACAGAGATATCTATATAATTGGCTTCAGTATCTTCTGCTACGGTCACAAGATGCCAATTGGGCTGCTCATCGACCCAAGACTGGATATACTGATGAATATCTAACGCTGATACTTGTACGGGTAGCACGACAATGACTGCAAATAAGGGCAGGGATTGTAGCGCATCAAAATCACGCAGACCAATATCATCAGGTAATAGCTCAGCAATAGAATCAACGGCTTGTTGCCATGCTTTGCTGTCTTTTGGTAACGAATACGATATTTTTTTTGGCATGGCTCAATTGTCCCTTGTATGCGCAGATAAGATTAGGAATAATAACAGCTTTACAAGGTAGCGCCTATAGGGGCTATTAAACATTCGGCGATAGTACTGGCAGCACCTCTATTTTAGCTAGGCTCTGTTTGATCTTTCATAAATGAGCACTGCTAATAGCTAAAATAGCCGCTTATACAGTAGCCGTTACTTATTAAAGCTACTATATCTGCCATAAAAGATAAAACAGTCGACTAAAAAGCGCTATGATAACCAAAGGCATTTAGGCAAATATTATTGCTAAGCGAATTATTGCTAGGTAAATAAAATCGTTAAGTGTCCTATAATCGCACGTCTTTTTCATGAAAATGAGCAATAGCCTCGTTTTCGATTTTCTCCTTTAAATAAGTTCACTCTATCATGATGTATTTAGCGCCTAGGCAAGGGTTGTTTGCCATTATTGTTTTGGTTAGTTTTTGTCTGCAAACCTTATTACTTATTATCAGTACTGACCAACAGCTGAGCAATAGCCGCGCATTAAAAGGCGAGCAAATGGTCGCGCAGCTGATTGATGAGGCGCGTCTGTCTTTAGAGAATAAGGATAGAGTCAGTCTCAGTGTCATCGCCAATCGCTATACTAGCGAGCAGGACGTTGCGCGGTTGGTAATAAAAGATAATGACGATACTATCTTAGTACCCGTGGGCAATGCGCCTATGCAGCAAGGCGATACTATCGAGCAGATAGCGACCAAAGGTGATGCGGTCATCGGTAGCGTGGCGCTGACCTTAAAAGATATCAGCAAAGGCGAAATTATCACTATGCAGTGGCCCTTTGTGATCGGTTCGCTGTTTTTGCATTTATTATTGTGGGTCGCATACGGTTATATTGCCCGTCCTACCAAAGCGCAAATCAATGCTTTGAGTCATAAAATCGATGATATACATCGGCAAAAATACGTTAATGACACGGTAAGACGTACTCGTCAGCCTTCAGATGATTTCAATGATCATGACCCTAGGAGTGAGAAGATAGATTCAACTGATAAAAGCATGATACCCAGCCATAGTGCAGTGACTAAGGCTGAAAGTACGGGTGCGGCTATCAATACCGCTGTGATTCATAATGAGCTTAATGCTTATCTAAAGTCGCAGCAAAGTGGCGGCGGCTTAGAGGAGTCAGTAGCCAGTAGTGATAAGGATCAAGTACCAGATGCAGCAACAGCGGATCCGTTAGCGTCTATAGGCTCGGCTACGCAAAAAGCCAATAGTAATAAGTTGTCAGCAGCGCGCAGCTTTGACAGTGTCAGCGTGCAAATCAAGTTCCATGATGAATACAAGATGATGGAGCGCCTAGCGCCTGAGATGCGCATGCCGTATTTGGCGTTATGCACTCAGCTATTAGATCAAGCACTGAGTGAGTTATTACAACAGCCTTTGCTGCTAGGCGTCAGCGCTACGAATAAGCCTTACTTTGATGAAAACGGTGCGCAAGTTATCCTTAAAGCGGATAATAGCCATGCCAAAGTAGCACTGGCAGGAGTGATGCTAGGCAAGCTGTATTTGATGCTTAATAAAATTATTCACGATAAGCATATTGAGCTGGCACGTTTTGCTCTACCTGCAAAAGCTGGGGTCAGTGATAGCGCGCAGAGCGATGCTATGACTCAATTGCTCAAAAGCGTCGGCAAAAAGGAGCAAATGCTCATCTTATTACCTAGTGCAGCGCTTAGACAGATTGCAAATCATGTTCAAGTGCATAACCTTAGTCGTCCGACTACTGTTTATGAGCGCGAGTGCGCGGTGTTTGAAGGCGCTAATGATGCGATGATTCAGCGCTTGGCGGATGTTCGTAATGCAGTACTTATGACAGGCAATGAATAGCGATAAATACAAAAAAGATTGACAAAGCCCCTAAGAGACTTTATAAGGCATAAGTAACAATGTGAACTATCTTTTTTAATGACAGGAGACCGCTATGAGCGATGCTGATATCGACGACGATTTTGATGATGATTTTAGTGACGATGATGATGCAAAGATGGTCGAAGAGGCTGAGACTAGTGTCCGTACGCGCTTGAGCAGCCTTGAGAAGCGTCGTCTAATAGATAACTTATTAGAAGAAAAGCGTCTGGCAAAAGAGCTCAAAGATGAGCTTGATGATTTAGATAGCCTAGACGATAGCTGGGATGAAGATGATGACTGGGATGATGAAGACGATTGATAGCTGCTTGATAACTGCTTGATAATTATTTGACAACTATTTGATAGTTGTTGTACTGCCCAAGTCGTCATAAAAGTTGCCAGATAACGCTTTATCATATCTTAACTATGCTAAGCTAATTGCTTTATAAAATTTGCTATTGTGTCTATTGGCACGCTTTACCTTTCTACCTATTATATTTGTACTGTAATGAATGATAATACTGGGTAGATATAATTGAATTTCGTTTTTGTGATGCTATTGATTTGAGGCTATTATACTATGAGCAATCCAATGAGCTTTGATGCTTTACTAGATTATTTAGACAATCAAGAGAGTCAATATGTGCTCGATAGCGTGGCTATGCACGGGTTTTTGACGGCTACCGTTATTGGTCCAAATCTACCAAATTGGCTAGAGGCGCTATTTGAAGGCCAAACCAGCAAGATTCCAGAAAACGTCGTTGACGGGATCAAGCGCTGGCGCAAATCTATTATGGATGAGCTCAAAAACGAGACGCCTATCGCGCTGCCCTTCAATGAAGATGCGGGCAATGAAGAGGTCAAAGTAGACTTCTCTGATGAGTCGGATTTGGTCGCTTGGTCTATTGGTTTCGTCGATGCGATGTATGCTGATGAGGCTACTGATTGGTTAGAAAACGAAGAAAATGCTGACGATGTAGCAGTACTAACGCTACCTATGATCGTCCTCAGTGGTATCGATGACGAAGACCCTGAGCTTGTGCAAATGCGTGGCGACGATGACAAGATGGCACAAATGGCCAACAGCATCGAAGGTAACTTAACTGAGCTATTCTTGTTGTTTCATACTAATGACTGATAGCAGTCTATCGTTTTAAAATAAGGCTTATTATGACCGTGCAACTCTCCAATCTTGAGCACCTGCCGAACTATCAGATTACTGAGCGCTTAGATGTGGTTTATGGTAGTACGGTACGCTCAAAACACGTTGGCAAAGATCTTTTTGCGGGTCTCAAAAACATCGTCGGTGGTGAGTTGACTGCTTACACTGAGCTATTAGAAGAGTCGCGCCAAGAGGCGATAGATCGTATGATCGTCAAAGCCGAGGCGCTAGGCGCTGACGCGGTAGTAGGTTTAAGATTTTCGACCTCTAGCATCGCTCAAGGTGCTTCTGAATTGTTTGTCTATGGCACGGCAGTCAAGGCTGTTCCTATGCAGCAGCAACCTAGCTATCAGCCATCAAGCGGCCCACATGACTCATCTGGACACTATTCATCAAATTCAACCAGTCCGCAGCAACCCGACACCGCTGTTGAAGATCTGCCTCGTTTTAACCCTTTTGGCTAAGCTATCTATGACAAGCGACCTAAGAAAAGAGATCGGTGATGAATAACTCTTTTACCCAAATGCTGCTTAACTATGCGCCACTGCTAGTACTGTTCGTAGTGGGCTGGTTTTTTGGCGCGCGTCATGAGCGTCAGCATTTAGTCCGCCTGAAGGTAGCTGAGCTTGAGCTACGCTATATTATCGTATCGACTGAGCGCTTTTATCAGCCCAAAATGAATCCTGATACTCAAGGCGAGCTGGTACTAGGTAGCGTGGTCATTGCACAGGATTACTTCAAGATGATCATCGCCCGTGTGCTCAGTCTCTTCGGCAAAAACCTAACGACTTATGAGACGCTACTTGATCGTGCCCGTCGTGAGGCTATTGTACGTATGCGGATACAAGCACAAGCTGCAGGCTATAACCATATCTACGGCTTACGCCTAGAGGTCAGTAATATCAATCAATTGGGCAGTATGGTTGAAGCCATTGCTTATGGTACGGCGGTAGTTAGTATTGAGCACTAAAATTTCACTCTACTTACTCAGAACAACTCTTTTAGTTGAAACTCCTCTTTATTTGCAGCAACCTTCCTTATAAATACTCTCTTTAAACTATCACTGTTTTTTTGATTCATTTGATGGCTATCTTAGTATGCGTAGGGTACGCTCCACGCACCGATTACAAAGTTATAATCGAATATCGGTGCGCGAAGCGCACCCTACAAAAGCTCTACGAAAACTAAATATTATTTCATTAAATTATTAACGCATTCGTGAATTCATGCTCTCTTTTTTATCATCCTCAGCTTGCTCTTTTACTTTGGCAACATCAAACAAAAACGTTCGGTTTTTGAGTATCGCGACAAATACCACGCCGCCGATAGTATTACCGACTAATACTATGATTAAAAATAGTAAATAGCTGGGTAAGCTCACCGTATCACCATACATTAAGGCTGAAAACACCTCGATATTACCGACAATACTGTGGTGCAAACCTAAAAACCCAATACTTCCCGTAATTAAAGTGACTAGCACGATACGACTAATGGTATCGCGTGCAGAGGTCACTAGCCACGCAGCCACGCCCATCATCCAACCTGCTAGAATTGAACTACCAAATATCACCCACCACTTAAAGTCTAAGACGTGCTGGGCGTAAGCATCAATGTCAGCCACGCTAAACAAATCCATGTTAATACCAAGGCCAATCATCAGTGCAGCAAACAGACAGCCACCGACAATATTACCTGCGATGACAATGCCCCAAAGTCGTAATAGCTTGTGCAAAGGCTCGATACCATTGAGTACAGGTAGGCTCAACAATGAGGTTTGCTCAGTGAATAACAACGACTGACCGATGACGACGATGATAAAGCCCAATGGATAGAGCAGGGAGGATAAAACCATCGCGTAGTGGCTGGGCACTACTTCGCTCAATAGTGCAAAGGCGGATAGAATGACAAATAAGCTAAAGCCAATCTCTAGCCCTGCAGTAAAAGCGCTAGTAAACAAGGAGCCTAAAGAGCGATTAAAGGTTTCTTTGGCATCAATGACTTGCTCAACTAAGATGCTAGCATAGCTTTTAGGCTTGCTTAGGTTGTCATCGTTGGCGACTTTTTTGATGGTATCAACGTCTTCTTCACTAATAGTTTCGGAGAAATCGTGATCTTCTAGGTTTTCGGTAGCAGCCGTTTTACTACTGTTATCATCTTTGCTCATTTTGCTAGAATCAGGGCTGGTTGACTTAGGGGTTTTGGGCACAAGTAGCTCACTGTTTATCAGATTATAGCTTTGGATTAAAAAGATTTATTGTAGACTATAATCAGCTTATATGATGTTGATGGATAAACGGTTTGATGTTGTTAATTGTTTACTACTCTTTAAAGAGCTATACGTCTAATTCACCTTAACGCTAACAAAATACTGCTATCTGCGTTAAAATCACGCTATTACTTATTTTCTCTAAATTTACCACATTCATTTTAATAAACATTATCAATAAAAGACATATTCACTATGACTATTCCTAATTCTAAAACCAACCTCACTCACTCTATTCAAGCCGCCCTCAGCCAGTTAGAAAACGCCTATAATCCCAGCGATGTCGAAGCAGGAATGTACCAAAACTGGGAAGAGAGCGGTTATTTTCAACCGACCTTTGATAAAGACGAATCGTTCTCTATTGCCTTGCCACCGCCAAACGTGACAGGCTCGCTACATATGGGACACGGCTTTAACAATGCCATTATGGATGCGTTGACCCGTTTCCACCGTATGGATGGCGATAATACTTTATGGCAGCCAGGCACCGATCACGCGGGTATCGCCACCCAAATGGTCGTTGAGCGTCGTCTCAACGCCGAAGGTATCAAGCGTCATGATTTAGGTCGTGAAGAGTTTATTAATAAGGTTTGGGAGTGGAAAGAGGAGTCGGGCGATAATATTACTACGCAGATTCGTCGTTTAGGTAGCTCAGTCGATTGGTCACGTGAGCGCTTTACCATGGATGATGGCCTATCCAACGCGGTAAAAGAAGTATTCGTACGTCTGTTCGATGATGGCTTAATTTATCGCGGTAAGCGTCTAGTCAATTGGGATCCTAAGTTTCAAACGGCATTATCAGATTTAGAAGTTGAGAACCATGATGAAAAAGGCTCACTTTGGCATTTCCGCTATCACTTTACCGATAGCGATACCACTACCCAAGATGGCAAAAACTATCTAGTAGTTGCGACAACACGTCCTGAAACTTTATTGGGTGATACGGCAGTCGCGGTCAATCCAAGTGATGAGCGTTATGCACACTTGATTGGCAAAACTATTACCTTGCCGATTACTGGACGAGTGGTGCCTATCGTCGCTGATGATTATGTCGATATCGAGTTTGGTACAGGTTGTGTCAAAATAACCCCAGCTCATGATTTTAATGACTACGATCTAGGTCGTCGTCATGAGTTGCCATTGATTAATATGCTTGATGGACATGCTAATATTTTAGCAAATATGGAAGTGTACCCTGATCTACAAACCCGTGATCCTATGTTAGAGGCCACACCAAGCGATCATAATGGCGTGACTTATGCTGGCGTTGAGCGTTTTGCTGCTCGCAAACAAATCGTAGAACAAGCAAAAGCGCAAGACTGGTTAGAGGATATCGAAGACTACGCGCTAAAAGCGCCACGCGGTGATCGTAGTGGTGTCATCGTTGAGCCATGGTTGACAGATCAGTGGTATGTCGCGGTTGAAAAGCTCGCTAAACCTGCTATCGATGCGGTAGAGAACGGCGATATTGAGTTTGTGCCTGCGCAATACAAAAATATGTATATGGCGTGGATGACCGACTTGCAGGACTGGTGTATCAGCCGTCAGCTTTGGTGGGGACATCGTATTCCTGCTTGGTATGATGAGGAAGGCACTATTTATGTTGCCCGGGATGAGGCCGAAGTACGCAGCAAATACAATCTAAGCGACGATATAAAATTGCGCCAAGATGATGACGTGCTCGATACGTGGTTTAGCTCTGGTCTATGGACGTTTAGCACGCTCGGTTGGGCTGATCCGTCAGCTGATAGAAAGGTATTAGAGACCTTCCACCCGACTAGCGTACTGGTCACAGGTTTTGACATTATCTTCTTTTGGGTGGCGCGCATGATCATGATGACCATGCACTTTGTGAAAAACGAAGACGGCACGCCGCAAGTACCATTTAAAACCGTCTATGTGCATGGTCTTGTACGTGATGGTAATGGCCAGAAGATGTCCAAGTCTAAAGGTAACGTCCTCGATCCTATCGATATTATCGACGGTATCGATTTAGAGACGCTAGTCGAAAAACGTACTAGCAATATGATGAACCCAAAAGACGCCGCCAAAATTGAGAAGCAAACGCGCAAGGAGTTCCCAGAGGGTATCGCAGCTTATGGTACGGATGCGCTACGTTTTACTTTCACCTCCTTAGCGAGTACAGGACGTGATATCAATTTTGATCTTAAACGCGTCGAGGGCTATCGCAACTTCTGTAATAAAATCTGGAACGCTAGCCGTTTCGTCTTAATGAATTGTGTCGATAAAGAGGGTAGTGCCAAGCCTATCGACCAAACGGCTAACGTGGAAGTTTGGGAGCTACCCGAAAAGTGGATCATGAGCCGTCTCAATTCCAGTATCAAAAATATTCATCAGCATTTCAATCAGTATCGCCTTGATATGGTCAGCCATGATATTTATGACTTTATCTGGAATGAATACTGTGATTGGTATGTTGAGCTTGCCAAAGCCAGCTTGAATGATGACTCGGTATCGGATGAGCGTAAAGCACAAATCCGCTATGTACTCTTGCATGTGCTAGAGACCGCATTACGCTTTACCCATCCGATTATGCCGTATTTGACTGAGCAAATTTGGCAAACTATCGCGCCACTATTAGATCGTAAAGATACTGATAGTATAGTGATCGCTGCTTTCCCTAAAACGGATAACGCGCAAATCAGCGAGCAAGTCGAGGCTGATATGGAGTGGCTACAACAGCTCATTGCCAGCGTGCGTAATATCCGTGGTGAGATGAAGCTGGGTAATGCGGTACGTTTGCCAGTGCTGCTACAAAATATCTCAGCGGATGAAGATGCGCGTTTATCACGTATTGCCAATCAGTTTAAAGCGCTTGCCAAAGTTGAAAGCTTAGCAATAGTAAAAGCAGGTGATGATGTTCCTTTGTCATCATCCAGTATGATTGGGCAGCTGCGTGTGCTGGTGCCAATGAAAGGGCTAATTGATCCAACCGCTGAGCTAGCTCGTTTGGGTAAGTCATATGATAAGTTGAAAGGTCAAGCCGAAGGTATCGCGCGTAAGCTAGGTAATGAAGGCTTTGTCAGTAAAGCACCTGTGGAAGTGGTCGATGCGGAAAAGGCAAAACTGGCTGAGTTAGAAGGGCAGTTGACCGCGATGACGGCGCAGATGGAGCAGTTGAAAGCGTTGTAAATAAAGTGTAAGTATCTATAGTAATAAAAAATGTTGTCACATTTGTGATGGCGTTTTTTATTGCCTACTGGTTAGTTCTACATCTTAATTTTAAGATATAACTGAATATTTGTGTGCTATTGTATGAACTAAAATCCAAGATATGAATGAAAATATTCAGGATAAATAAAATATAAGTATTTGATATTATTAGGAAGTAACAAAATGGCATGTGAACTATCCAGTGGTTGCGAAAACGATATTTACGGAAACCTTAAGTACTGTGTTCTTCATTGTTCACATGAAGATATTGAAAGTAAAGATATGGATGATTACTTGAAGAAGTTTTCTGAAATATTTATGAAATATCTATATGAAAGCATTTTGCATGATAAATTTTATATAGTAGGAAAAGATAAAAACGTTACACCTGTTTATGGAATCGATGAGTTTAAGTATAAAAATATTATAGATAATAAGCTTTTAATAGAAAAGCTAAACACAATGGATATTATAATTAAAAATATAGTTTTTCCAGAAAGTAGTGACTTAGAAAATTACATGTTAGATGCTAGAACAATTATAAATTACTTGGGAAAAGTTGTTTTTAAGAATTGTAGATTTGGCTATATGTATTTTAATGGAATTAAAAATTATTACCATAAATATTGCACTTTTAGTGAAGATATAAAAATATATCCATATCCACAAGTGAGAGCTAAAGATAATAAGGCAAGTATTGAGTATAGGTATGTATACTGCATATTTGAGGGAAATATTGCTTTAACCCCATCTATCTTTAATGATGAAATACACTGTAACATGTTCTACCATTGTCTTTTTAAGAAAGACATATCAATAAGCAACTTAAAATTCAAAAAAACACTGTTTAAATTCCCTGACATTTTACAAGCTATAAAAAATAAGGAGATTATTGATGTCAATTTTGATAATAAGAAAGAGTTTGATAGAATCGAGTCTTGTTATAAAATAGAAAATTTATCTATTATTGATTGTAGTTTTGAATCTGATTTCAAATTAAATGGAATTAGTAAAGAATACTGTAAAGAAATTCAGGATGCAGAATATACAATGAATAGCGATGTTATAAATAATATAAATATTATAGACACCAAATTCAAAGCTAAAGTTGAAATTAAATATAGAAATATTGGTAATTTAAAATTTAATAATTCTAACGTAGATAAAGTCTTTGATATATTTCAAAGTAAGATTATACAAGCAAAATTCAGTAAGAGTATTTTTAATAATTTTGCTGGTTTTGAAGAGGTTGATTTTGGTGCAATAGATAACGAAAATAGTAATAAATTTCTAACTATATTTGAGCATGTAACATTTCTAGACTTTTCAAGTTTTAGAGGAGCTAATTTTAAATCAGGTTTGGATTTCTCAAAAACTAATTTAAAAGATAAGCCAAATTTTCTAGGTGTAAAAGTTAGTTCGCTTAATACCAATCGTGAAACATTTAGAATTATTAAAAATTCTTTTGATGATAATGATAATAAGATTGAGGCAAATAATTTTTTTATTGAAGAGATGAAGTGTTATAGGAATGAGATAAATGGTGAAGTAAAAAATAATGATTTCCTTATTTATATGAAAAAAATAATTATTATTATCATGAGTAAATTTAAAATTATTACTAATGAATTGTTTTACAAAAAAATAATAATTAATGCTAATTACTATATATCTGGATTTGGCGAAAGCTATATAAAGCCTGTTTTGTGGCTGATATTATCATTAATTTTTTATACTATTGTCTTATATTTACACAATTGGTATTTCGATAATTTTGATTATTTTATTTGGGGAAAGCTGGAATGGATTTGGATATTCTTGAATGATATAGCAGAAAACCTCCTACCTTTTAGTAAGTTTTTAGAGAAAAAGAGTGGTATTGAGTTTGTCAGCTTATTGTTTTACATTTGGTTTGGCATACTAATTTGGCAAATTGTCGTAGCTGTTAAACGACACACTCAACGTTAAGGAACACCATGAACCATCCCACCGTCGGACAACGCGCGCCTTTAAGTAGCCTTGCTATTGACGATACCACACCAATAACGCTTAAGTTCACTCGCCAAAGCCCAATAGAGATGGACGTCAGCTGCTTTGCCTTAGATGCCGCGGGCAAACTGATCCATGATGATTACATGGTGTTTTATAATCAGCCAACTTCGCCTTGCAAGCAAATAAGAGCCTAAACGATCAGATCAACTTTTCTTACGTTGTTTACGTTGCAGCGGATATATCAACTGCGCCACGAAGCCCTCTGGTATTTTTGTATTGGCTGTCGTACCATATTTTTTGGGTAAATGCTCTGGCAGATGAGCGGTTTTAAATAGCACATCATAAATGGGTAAAAAGGCGGCAAAGTTTTTGTCCCACGCTTCTTTTTCTGAGGAATGATGCCAATGATGAAACTCTGGCGTTGCAAGCAGCCAGCGAAAATACGGAAAGCGGAAACGTACATTGGCATGAATAAAGATGGCGTGAAAAGAGATAAATACTAAATAAGCATAAGTTGCCGCTGGAGAGAAGCCCATAAACAATAAGGGAATATAACCGACAAAACGATTCACAATCAGCTCAAATACATGCACCCGACTTGCCGCCAGCCAGTCCATGTGATGCGAAGAATGATGCACGGCATGTATGCGCCATAGCGACGGGACTTTGTGCATCGTGCGATGAATCCAGTAACTAAAAAAATCCACCACAATCAAAATCTCTATAAATTGCAGCACTAAAGGCTGACCGCTTACCAGCTGATGCCATGAGGGATTGAGCCATTGATTAAATAAAATCTGTGCAGGAATGATAGTAAAAAAACTGAGTAACTGAATACCCAAATGGCTAAACATAAAGTATTTAATGTCGGTTACCCAGCCCGATCGCAACAACTTTTGTTCTTTATATTTGGCATAAAACCGCTCCATAGGAATAAACACCAGCGCCGAAATCAACAGCGTTAAAATAAAATAGTCCAAGCCTGCATACATACTACGGTCATAGTAATTGGGCTCGATCTGTCCTGATGCGAGCAGCGCTGCAAAGGCATTGAGTAACATACCCGCCATGCCCCAGCGCTTAGACGGATTGCGTAGTAGACTAATAACACCCGACACAAAGCCAATAACCACACTGGCAAACAATAGGCCTCGTAAAATATTGGCATCATATAAGGGTCTAAAATCTGGTGTGGTAAGCAGATTGGGGAATAAAAAACACAGAGCGCCAAGCGTGGCAAGTATGCCCAAAGACACCGCAACGAAGGCAGACACTTGCCCTGAGCCTTTTTTTATTTCACGGTCTTCAAAGTGCTTTCGGAGTAGTTTGCTCATAAGTTCAATTCGTTAAGGCAATTTGAGTTTAATTTAGCATTGTTTGACTCAAATAAATATCTTATTTACTGAACATTATTAGATAAATACTATGGATTTTCATAATTGAGGCAGCTATAGTGTGATTCACAACTCACCCTTATTGTCTACCAGCCGTTATCTCGGACTATTGGAATAGTTATGCTAAGTAGCTATACTGAATAACTGTACTAGCTATTACACCCTTACACCTTATTGATAAAAGGAATCATTATGAGTCATGCCTTCAAAATATCAGCAGCACTATTCGTTAGTAGCTCTTTACTAGTTGCAGGTTGCGCTACTATGGGTCAAACAGCCAACACCCCTGCGAATAATGAATACGTATTGCCTGAGCAGATTAATGAAGGCTATTGGGCTGCAACTTCTTTGATTAGTGATGAAGCAGTAGTCGTTAACTTTAGATCAGGCATTGCCAATAACTATAGTTTTAAGTGTAATGCTGATGGTAGCTATAGACAGATCGGTGCTGAAAGTTACAAAATGGTGCCTAGTAGTACAGGCATAGGATTACAGACTGAAGGTGAGCCTGTGTTTTCTGAGATAAGTGTAACGAGCTTTGTCCCAAAAAACTCTATGAGTATAAACCAACAGCCTACCAATCCTGAGATTAGAAAAGCGCTGCCTAATGGCTTGAACTATAATTATAAATATATGCCAACTTTGACACCTATCTGTCCTTGATAGGGCGCGATTTTTATAATAGGTAAACGCTCGTATTTGTGACGGCTAAGTACACCTAAAGTAAAGCCAAAGCATTGAACTTGGCCTCCAGACAGAGCAAATAACATAGACAGTATATTTAATTCATTTTTCTATTATCTTTGGAGTGACTATTATCTTAAATATATATGCTTTATTGTGGATTGCCCTGACATTTCTTGCTTTCCTTATTACCGTAAGTAAAATAAATGCTTATAGAGCAATGGTTAATAGAGGCATTAGCGCAGAAAAAGCTAGTGCTACTGATTTTAAAATAGAAAATAGTTTTTATAGAATTAATGATGCTATCTCACATGATATTATATTTTTTCATGCCTCTGCATCAGGTTTGGCTACGATTTTATTGGTTTTAGTCATTAAGGGTAAGATACTATTTCCAGAAACAGTTACCTTTTTTGGGGTGATATCTCCCGTTGTCATCTTTATGATTAGCATAGTATTGCTGTTACTCGCTTTTTACTTTTTTAGTATTTCAATAATCAAACTAGGGACAACTTTAACTAGACTGCAGATCAGAGATAAAGCGATCAAGACTAGATACGCTATCGGTGGTGCATTTGCCTATTTCCTACTCTTTGTGCTTATTGTGCTTTTATTAGTATAGAGCACATTAGGGCATGCCCTCATAAACGCTATTTAACAGAACGTTAAAACCGCTATAGCTCCACGCTACAGCGGTTTTTTTATGCCTACCTATCTAATACTTTACGATTAGTGCTTAGTAAGCTCAAAGTAAGCACAGCATGGCAAAGTAATCCATCATAAGATCCCTCGTTAGTCTTATTCATACATAAAGCTGTTGAGATAAATGGTATATTTAAAGCATCACTCAACGGATTCTGAGGTAGTTATGAGCCTAAATCTTTACGTTTTTCTCTGGGTTGCCTTTACATTCTTTATCTTCTTAATCACCGTAACCAATATAAAAAGACATAAATCACTTGAAGTTGGTGGCTCTATGTCAGAAGCACTAAAAAACGACAGACTCGATATCGAGACCAGTTTTTATAGAGTAGATGCTACCTTGCATGATATTGTATTTTTCCATGCTTCTGCCTCAGGAGTGGCGATAATTTTATTATTTCTCATTCTCAAAGGTCAAACCTTATTCCCTGGAACCGTGGCGTTTTTTGGTGCGTTATCCTCTTTTGTTATAGTGATCATTAGTACCGTTCTGCTGATATTAGCGTTTTATTTTTATACCATATCTATCTTTAAACTGGGCAACACCTTAGTGAAAACTCGTATTAATGGTGAACAAATTAAGACCATGCACGCCATTTTGTGCGTCTTCGGCTATTTCCTATTCTTTCCAATCATCGCCTTGATACTGGTTTAAGGGATATCGCTATAACACACCTTGTATAGCAAATAAAAACCGCTCACAGTCTAAACTCTGAGCGGTTTTTAGGATTTAAACGGGTTAAGTACTGTCTGAATGGTTATTCAGCATATAAAGGAGCAAACATTTTTGGTACTGTATAGCTACTATCGACAGGCATTTTAAATAGGTTAGCCTTAATTTCTCCTGCTTTGACCCACTCAACTTGATTGGTTTCAAGATTTATAAGATAAATAGAATAATACTGTCCTTTTTGTGCTATATAGCCAGTAGATCCTCCAGCGAATGCGACCGCTACAGTAAGTGCACCTGTTGCCATGCGTGTACCCATTGATGGCTGAGAACCTGAAGCGGTTACTAAAAATACTTTATTAGTGCCTTCGCTTTTTTTAATAGTATTTAAGCTGGTAATGTCCAAACCTAAGTCTTTATAAGCACTAGGATTATCACTCACTACTTTATTCGTTCTTCGTATAGCTGAGTGTAGATTCAGATAGGCTTGATTGACTGCTGAATCAAAGTCATTAGTCGAGCTTAACAAAGGATAAGTTGTATTTAATTGATCTTTTGCATCATGAGTGACTAAAATATCCATCTTCGTTAACTCATCTTTAGTCAAAGAACCACAAACGAACGGTGAGGAAACCTTATTGATTTTAACCCCTTTCTCAGTCAAACGTGTTTTGACCGTCTGTGCCAATGCTTGGGAAGCTAAATCAGATCTTTGGTACATAATGTCATTTTTGCCACCTTCGACTCTAATCAGGCAGCCATCACTAATGATATTAACAGACTGAGCTTTTAGTGTTTGCTGAGTATTATCATATGCTGAGCGCGTATCAGGTTTCATAGTCGTAGTCGCACAGCCACTAAAGATAGTGATGGCAGCAAGTGCTATGGGTAGGCTAAGTGCTTTGACTGATGGATGAGTGAACCGTGTAACCATAGATATCCTTGTAAACAACATAGAAGTTAAGAAGTAAAAGTAGGTAGAGTAAGGGCTACTAATAAGGAGCTACACGCAGCATAATAGTTTAGTAACTGGCGAATTGTGCATGATTTATTATGTTTCTCCTACTATTATTTAGGCAAAAAGCGCATTATTTTTGTGCAGTGGTTATCGCCTCTAAACTGATGTTAATACTCAAGATATAACATAAAACTATAAATCTAATCTTGTGCTGATTCGCACTTTATTGCATGATTGATGACTCAGTCATTGTCTTATATAAATAGCCTCTTAAATCCAATCATCTCTGAAACCGCCTCCATGACCGACAACAAAAAGTCCTTTTATTATCGTCCTAAAACCAACCAATCGGCTAACCCTACGGTACGCTGGACGTTTTTGATCATGGGTTGGATATTCTTCGTACTTGGCATCGTTGGTGTACTACTACCCGTAATGCCGACGGCGCCCTTTATACTATTAGCGGCGGGCTGCTGGGCGCGTAGCTCACGGCGTTTTCACTTTTGGCTGATTAATCATCGATTCTTTGGTAAGTTCGTTCGTGACTGGGAGAACAATCATGCCGTACCGCGCTATGCTAAATTCTTAGCGACTATCATGATGGCGGCTTCTACTATTATGCTTTTTTATAAACTGCCTGATCAGATAGCCTGGATGGCTTGGGTCGTGGCGGCAGTTTGTACCGGGGTGGCTATTTATCTGTTTAGATTACCAAATGCTTGATAAAACAAGGTTTTAGTACAAAAAAGCGTTTATTTGTAACCTGTTACACAAAATGTCAGATAGGGCTTGCGATAGTAGATTATCAGCATTATAATACACCCAAGCTTAAGAGCAGTTCTGCACCAAATCATTACCACGTAGTATTAGTTATAATTCTTCGTTTTAATATTTACCGTTCAGTAGCTATTTGCAAGCATTATCGGTCATTTGACCATCAATAGATTTAAATTAGGATTAGAATTATGTCAGATACTCAAAAAGGTACTGTTAAGTGGTTTAACGAAGCTAAAGGCTTTGGTTTCATCGCTCCAGAAAACGGCGCAGACGTTTTTGCTCATTACAGCGAAATCACTGGTTCAGGCTTCAAAACTTTAGCTGAAGGCCAAGAAGTTGAGTTCACTGTAACTCAAGGTCAAAAAGGTCCACAAGCTCATAACATCGTTGCTATCTAATCTCTGATTAGAAAGTAAAATGTTAAGAAAAGCGAACCTAAGGGTTCGTTTTTTTATGCCTACGATTTGGTGTTGATCAAAAAAGCCTACGCTATATCAATAGTTTAGGCTTTTTTGGGTTTTAACAGATTTGGCTTTGCTCATCAAATAAAGCTAATACCCACATTGATCAGGCCACCACCTATTATCAACCAGCCAAACATTATAGCGCCTAAGATAAGCGGCTTAGCACCAGCTTGCTTGATAGCGCTTAGATGCGTGGTCAAGCCGAGCGCAAACATCGCCATCGTCAGTAAGATATCGTCCAATCTCACCATCGTATTTTCAAAACTCTTAGACATCGGTAACCAAGTGTGTAGCAGTACGATTAAGATAAAGATAAAAGCAAACCAAGGCACTTTGACTTGTTTAACACGGTGCATGATCGATAGCTTTTCACCATCACTACCACCGCTTTTGGTAAGAGCAAATGAGAGTATCAAAAGAAAAGGCGCGAGCATCATTACGCGAATCATTTTGGTCACGACCGCCGTATCACCGACCTCAAGGCTGATTGCATTACCAGCGACCACCACTTGCGCGACCTCATGAATAGTAGATCCCGTATAGACGCCGTAATCTTGCGGACTAAGCCAAACTTGTAGCCAGCCTAAATGATAAAGAAAAGGGTAGAGTAGCATTGCGATAGTACCAAATACGACTACCGTTGCCACTGCGATAGTGACTTTATGCGCCTCTGCTTTGACCACAGGTTCAGCTGCGATAACGGCAGCCGCCCCGCAGATACTAGCGCCAGCACCGATGAGCAAAGTAGTTTCTTTATCAACTTTTAACAACTTAGTGCCGAGCCAATAAGTGATCAGAAAGGTTGAAGTCAGTACTAAAGCATCACTCATGACCGCAGGCATACCGACGCTGGCGACTTCGGTCAAAGTTAATTTAAAACCGTAAAATATAATCGCCAAGCGCAGTATTTGACCTTTAGCGAAACACACGCCATCGGCTAGCTTCGCGGCGCATTTAGGATAGATAGTATTGCCTAACACCATACCGATCAAGATAGCTAAAGTTAGTGAAGATAAGCCGACGATGCGCCCGTTACTCCATATATCCAAGCTAGTGTTGAGCCATAAGCAAAACAAGCTCCCAGTTAGCACAACCATAAGTCCCATGAACTGGCGATACTTAGGAATATAGTGACTAATTGCTTGGGTAAAGGCGGTCATGACTTTTCTACTTATAATAGGTTTATTATTTTTAAAACTTTAGGGCGTATAAAGCTATTATAAGTAAAGTTAATCTATAATAAAAACAGATTAATAAGATATAAACTATCGATTTTTTAGATAGATTTTTTTAAAACTGACATGGGCGTAGGATGCCTCCCGCGTACCTTAAAAAAACTAAATGCACCTACAATCATAAATGAATAGAGAACACCATGCAGACTCTAGCGCAGACCTTACCAAAGATTACCCTCAGACAATTGGCCATATTTGTGAGTATTTATAAAACAGGGAGCACCAGTAGCGCCAGCTTACAGCTGCATTTATCACAATCAGCGGTAAGTCATGCATTAAGTGAACTTGAAGCACGGTTGCAAATGCCATTGTTTGAGCGGGTAGGACGCAGGCTCAATCCACATGCAAATGCGAAGCCTGTCTATGTGCAAGCGCAAGCTATATTGGAACAATCCTTAGTGCTTGAGCACTATCATAAGCATCAAGCAGGGCAGATTCATATTGGCGCCAGTACTACTATTGGCAATTATGTACTACCGCCATTGCTGGCAAAGCTATATGAGAAGCTACCTAATGCTCACATTGAGATGACTATTGCCAATACTCAGGAAGTGGTAAGCGAAGTTGAACAACTTAATATAGATCTTGCGCTAGTTGAGGGAATGCCGCGTCCAGCTGATAGTAAAGTGATAGAGCAGCAAGCTTGGCGCACTGATACTTTGATATTGTTTGCCAAGCGAGATAGCAAGTGGTTAACGGATTTAGCTAATTATGATACGAATGAAGCTTGTTACCGACTAAACACTGATCAATTAGCACAGCTACCCTTGTTAGTGAGAGAAGCGGGTTCAGGTACACGGCAGATTATCGATGAGCAACTGCTGCAACATCTACCAAACGTTGAGGTAGTCATGGCGATTCAGCAATCGGAGGCGATCAAGAATATGGTCAGTGCAGATATCGGCATTGGCTGTCTGTCTCAATATGTCATAGAGCCGGAGCTGGCAGATGGTAAGCTGGTGCAAATAAAGGTAGATAATATCGATTTGGCACGGACATGGTGGCTAGTCTGGCATAAAGCTCGGCATCAAAGCCCAATTTGGCAGAGCTTTATTGATATTATCAGTGAGGGTTGAGTCGCTTACTAGACAGGCAATTGCACAATAAAATAGCGCTATAGAAATAAATCTAAAGCGCTATTTTTGATTCATAAGTAACTTTAGCTATCTTTTATACAGGTTTATCCAGTCTAACCACTAAGCTATCACACGGTACATTTGGTAAGATATTATCAGCCGTTGCGCCACTGAGCCAAGCGGCGATACCGTGACGCTCATGACGACCGATGACTAATAAATCAACATCGTTTTTTTCGCAATAATTAACGATGCCTTCACTATTGGAGATGGCCGTTGTCACCTCAGAGTTCACCACTGTCAGCTCATTACGCAGCAAAAACTCAGCCAGCTTTGCGCGGGCTTCTTGGCAGCGCTCATCATCGATCTCATCATATAGACTAGACGCAGGCACCAGCTCATAGCCGAAGCCAACCATAGTATCTTTGACAATATGCAGCACCGACAGCTTAGATCCGGGGCGATTGACCACGATATGCTTAGCCTTTTGTGCCACTATATCAGCGTCAGAGAGTAGATCGGTCACCAGTAAGATATGTTGATAAGTCATAATTACAACCCTCGCTCTAAGTTATTCAAATTAGATATTACCTTTATAATATCACTACTAGGGCCTGCTGTCTTAAGTAGTATTGCCTAGTTAATAACATAATCAACACGCCCTAGTTATGCCGATACTGGCATATCGAGTTTAACTACTAAGCTATCGCAAGGCACATTAGGTAAGATATTATCCGCCGTGGCACCAACTAGCCAAGCGGCGATTCCGCGACGTTCATGGCGTCCAATAATGAGCAGGTCAACATCTTGTTTATGGCAATAGTTAACAATACCTTTATCATTCGAGATAGCAGCAGTTACCTCTGACTTGACCGCATTTAGCTGGTTACGTTCTAGGAACTGCGCCAGCTTGGCTCGTGCCTGTTGCCAATGCTCGCCATCGGTTTCACCTGAGAGACTAGAAGCAGGGACTAATTCATAACCAAAGCGCACCATATCATCTTCAACGATATGCAGGATAGACAGCTTAATTTCGGGACGATTGGCAATGACATACTTGGCCTTTTGGGCGACTATATCGGCATCGGATAATAAATCAGTAACCAATAAAACATGTTTATAACTCATAAGTTGACCTTTATTTGCGATACAATTTTTTAGTAGGTTTTTTAGCAGGCAACTCCATAATAGCACTGCGGATATGCTTTGTTAAGTATTTAAGGATTCTACTTTTCAGCTATACTTTTGACTATTCTTGAGGGTATAACTTGAGCCAGTCACCTTGACTTCTATATAAGCAAGCCCCATCTATCAGCGTTAGGCAAATGCTATTTAGTGATGCTTTTATCAAATTCATCATTACATCTAGATGCTATTCAATTCTAATACCTTGATAATAATTTTTGTGAGCCGTTATTTACTCAATTAACAAGAGCAAAAAGGCAATAATAAGGATAACTATGACCGATATTTTTAACGCTGACTTAACACTGCATTCCGAATTTGAGCTGCTTGAACACCGCCATATCGAGGCACTATCGATGGATGTGTTGATCAGTCAGCATGTTAAGACAGGAGCGATGCATTATCATTTGGCGCATCCAAGCGATGAGAATGCTTTTTTGGTCGGTTTTCGTACTCAGCCAATGGACTCAAAAGGTGAGGCGCATGTGCTTGAGCACGTGGCGCTCTGTGGCTCTGAGAAGTTCCCCGTACGTGATCCGTTTTTTTCGATGATTAAGCGCTCACTCAATACTTTTATGAATGCTATGACCGCTGCCGATTGGACGGCTTATCCGTATGCCACACAAAATAAGAACGACTACTTTAACTTATTAGCTATTTATCTTGATGCCTCATTTTTCCCTAATATTCATCCGCTTGATTTTGCTCAAGAGGGTATCCGTGTCGAATTAGATGCTGATGATAAGCCTGAGTTTAAGGGCATTGTCTTTAACGAGATGAAAGGCGCGATGAGTGATGAGATTGATCAGCTTTATCATACCGTCGCCCATCACTTATTCCCGACGACGACTTATCATTATAATTCTGGCGGTGACCCTGCTGATATTCCAGACTTGACCCACAACGAGCTGGTCGAGTTTCATCAGAGCCACTATCATCCGTCTAATAGTGTGATTATGAGCTTTGGTAATATTCCAGTACGCGAAACTCAAACTAAGATCCATGATGATGCTTTGACGCGTTTTGCGGCGGGTAAAAAGCATGTTTCGCGTCCAGAAGTGCGCTTTTCTGCCCCTATTATCGCCACCGACACTTATACTGCTGATGAGGCAGGAGACCACCAAACTCACCATGTTATCGCGTGGTTATTGCCGTCGATTACTGATCCCAAGCAGCGCTTGGCATTGCGTTTGCTTGAGGGCGTATTAATTGAGCATGCAGGCTCGCCATTGCGTGCCTATCTTGATAGCCATCCGCTGGGTAAAGCACCAAGCCCATTATTAGGCCTTGACGATAGTCATTACGAGATGGTGTTCTATACCGGTCTGCGCGGTTCTGAAGCTGAGCATGCCGAAGCGGTTGAGCAAGGTATCATTGACTTGTTGACGCAAGTGGCCAGCCAGCCTATCGATGATGAAACCATTGAGACCATACTGCATCAGATTGAAATCGATCAGCGTCATATCGGTGGCGATAGTATGCCTTATGGGTTGAATCTATTGCTTGAGGGCTTTAGTACCGCTATTCATGATGGCAATCCTCTAGATGTTTGGGAAGTTGATGAGCACCTACTATGGCTACGCGAGCAGGTAAAAGATAAGCAGTGGCTACCTAATTTAATCAAGCATCACCTACTTGATAATAACCATCGCGTACGTGTGACGTTGACACCAGATAGCGAAAAGTCTGCGCGTCTTGCGGCTGCTGAACAAGTGCGTCTTGACACTATCGCGATGGATATGAGCGCTGATGATAAGTCTATTCTAAAGCAACAAGCGCTAGACTTGGCGGCGCGTCAAGCCGCACCAGATGACTTGAGCTTGTTGCCAAAGGTGGGATTAGAGGACGTGCCTGCAGATATTAGCTTTAAGCAAGGCAGTCAAAAGCAGATCATGCTAAGTGGCGAGCAGAGCACATTATTCGAATATGAAGCGGGCACTAATGGTCTGTATTATTATCAGGTCATCGTGCCATTAACAGATGCGATCAATCCTGAAAACGCCGACTCTATATATAAGCAGCTGCCTGCTAACGATGTGATTAATCATCCGCTATTGCCGGTTTATTTAGCCCTATTATCTGAGCTTGGTACCGACTCAATGGATGCCTATGAGCTGCAAGCTAAGCAAGCGGCGCACTCCTCTGGGGTGACCGCACGCGTCAGCCAGCGCACAAGCATTGATGATAGCCAAACAATAACAAGCTATTTTGTGATGGCAACTCGTGCCTTGAATCGCAAGCCTGAGGCTATCGATCTGCTCAAGGAAGTCATGGAGCATAGTGTCTTTACCGAGCACGCACGTATTAAAGAAATCTTGCAATCACGCCAAGCTTCTTGGCAATCGCGTCTATCTAGTGCAGGTCATGCTTATGCGCTCCAGACCGCCAGTCGTGCCATGAGCCGTCAAGCGCAGTTGGAGTATGTGCGCAGCGGTCTGCCTGCGCTGGGTGCGCTCAAGGAGTTTTTGACTCATGCTAGTGAAGATGAGGCGCTTTGGGATCAGCTGGCGACGAGCTTGATGGACTTACATCAGCGTCTGCTAAGTCTACCCAAACACGCGGCTATTATTTGTGAAGCCGAGCAAACCGAGCGTTTGAGCAATTTGATTGTCGAGAGCTGGCAAGACAGTGATGCGCCAAAGTTTGACGCAACCGCTCAATTATCGATGGTTAATATTCCAAGCGAGTTTAGTGGATTATCTTTAGATTCAGCCCTAAATGGTGAAACAGACGTCACACAATCTTTAGAGAGTAATCCAATTGTTGAGGATTTGGCGTGGTTGGTAGCGACCAACGTGTATCATAATGCCAGCGCCTATACTGTGCCAGCCGCTGATCATCCTGATACCGCAGCGCTAATGGTGCTCGCGCCTTACTTACGCAACGGCTACTTGCACAGTGCTATTCGTGAGCGTGGCGGCGCGTATGGTGGCGGGGCAGGCTACGACGCCAACGCTTGTGCCTTTAAATTCTTTAGCTATCGCGATCCCAATTGTAACGAGACCTTTGCGCATTTCGATGCCAGTATCGAATGGCTATTAAATGAGCCGCAAACGGATGAGCAATTAGAAGAAGCTATTTTGGGCATCGTTTCAGGCATGGATAAACCAGGCTCTCCTGCTGGCGAGGCGATCAAAGCTTGCTTTGCCAATCTGCATCATCGTGGAGCAGACTGGCAACGCAAGATGCGCGCCGCTATCTTAGCCGTTACTATCAATGACTTGCAGCGCGTTGCTCAGCAATATCTGCAGGGTCAAGACCATGTACGCGCGGTGTTAGCGCCGTACGATAAAGAAGAGGCTGTAAAAGAGCTTGGCTTTAAAGTATGTAAAATTAAGAGCTAACCTACTGCTGTATTTTAGATTATAAAAAAGCCAAGCATAGTTGCTTGGCTTTTTATACTTTAGGTTCAGTAATAATTAATGCTTTAATGCTAATAACGCTTAATGCTCTGATCTTTAGCGATTTGATCTTGATGAATAGGGAAGTCTTCGCGATTATCAAATTGCTTGCGATCTGAAAAATAGCTTTTTAGGGTACGTTTTACCGCCTCAAAAGCAATAGTATCCCAAGGAATGTCTTCTTCAGTAAATAAGGCACAGTCAAGACTCTCAGAGCCGATACCATAAGCGCCGTCTTTAAGATCATTCAAATAAATAACGTAAATCTGACCAATATCAGGAATATCATAAATACAGTAAAGCTGTGGATTAGTGACTACTGCATCTGCCTCTTCAAAGCTTTCGCGCGCTGCGCCCTCTGCGATGGTCTCACCATTTTCCATAAATCCCGCAGGTATCGTCCATAAGCCGTATTGTGGCTCAATAGCACGACGGCATAATAACACTCTGTGTTTATGTACGACCAACGAGCCACAAATCACTTTTGGATTTTCGTAGTGAATATAATTGCAGTTAGGGCATACCAAACGCGGTATATTATCAGTAGGTGGGATTTTACGTTCGGCTTCGTGGCCACATTCGAGACAATAGCGCATAATAACGGCCTTATTGTTATAGAAATTATAAATGAAATTTATTTTCAGTAAGTAAAAACAAGCAGTAAAAGATTGTTTTAGAATTTTACCTTAAGATAGCACAGATTGAGCTGATATTAATTATTGTCCAGCGCTGAAAGTTAATAATCGTATCAGCAGTCACATAAACTTTGTGCAGTAGAGCAGGGTTTAGGCTAGTCTAAATCAAATGCAGCTTTTAGCGTCTACCGTTTGATAATATTAAAGATCTGATAGTCTTTAAAATGAAAATACAGCGCTGTTCTAAATTGCAAAAATATAATAAAGAATAGCTAAGAAAAAGAAGGTACTTACAATGACCAAATCGCAATATGCTGATAATTTTAATGAATTAACAGTCGCGCTGCCCGCTTTTATTCGTCATCCTACGCTGAGACAATTGGCTGAGCGTGTGCAGTATGAAACGCTTAATACGCCAGATCAGACGATAGGCCAAACGCTAAATAATACTAATAGCAGAGATGGTATTTATCATAATAGCAATCGCACTCGCTTATTAGATAGCTTATATAAAACCCCTATTGCCGATGCTTCGGTACTAGTTGCTATCACTAATGAAAATCGTCCCAAGCTATTATTGACTCGGCGCGCCGCACATATGAAGAGTCATGCTAGCGAGATATCTTGTGCTGGCGGGAAATATGAAATAGGGGATGGCAACAACGTCGTGACGGCACTGCGAGAAGCCTGTGAAGAAACCGCCTTGTCACCGAATAAAGTACAAATCGTTGGTCAATTGCCTATTCAAACCTCAAAAAGCGGTATGAGTGTACGCCCTATTGTGGCGCTTATAGCACCAGATTTGGTGCTGGTGCCAGAGCTGGCAGAAATATCGCGTATCTTTTGGGCAGACTTTGAAACTTTTACCACTCAACCGACCATTGAGTATGCGATAGAGTATACCATGTTAGGGCAAACATCGACTATCGTCACCCCAAGCTGGGAGATTGAAGGCGAAACGGTTTGGGGCTTAACGGGTATGATCCTAGCAAATTTACTTAAAACAGGCTTTGATCGTCAGCTCGATTGGTATTATCGCGTGCAAGAGTCAGGCATAGCATTAGATCGCTAGTTTAAGATTAGGTCAGCGATAGCTATTTATAATAATTATCGTTCTTTTTGAGCCACCAGTTCATATTATCTTGGCGACGAGCTCGAAAGCGCTCTAGCTTATCAGCAACTCTATCATTATATTGTCGTGCGCTATCGAGTGCGAATAGTATCGGCACTGAAGACAGCACACCAAAGCGAATTTTGGACTTTGGCAAGTCCAGCCCATCGCCGATATCATCACCGACTAAGGTTCGGGTCACGCTAGCGTTGACCATCTCTACAAACCGACCTTTACGATTGTCTTCACCCATGAGTTGGCGCGGTAGATCATGTAGCGCTTTGGCTAATGGCTGTCCCATCTTAAAATCCAGCTGCTGGATTGAGAGGTAAGTATAAAGCCACTCCCAACAGGCGGCTTCATCTTTGGGCAAGCGCTCAAGATCGACGCCCATCCAATAGCTGGCAAGATTCCACAGATGTAGGATGCCTTGCGCTTCCTCGCTACTGATACGCGCACCCAAAATACGCAGACCACGCATAATCAATAATGAAAACTGCAAGTGAGTGGCGATCATATCACTTTGATTAATCGGCACACCCCAATAATCTGTATTCCAGCTACCATCAGCATTATGATGTTGATCACTATCAGCAATAACACCTTCTGCTGAAGTTAACTTGCCTTTAAGCAGATTTTGCCGAACTAAGGTATGAATTTGACGTACATTTATAGACTGTCGCCAGCCCTCAGAGCTGATCGCTAGTACTTGACTAATAGGCGCTTGCTTAGGGTTAGTCTTGAGCTGTGGGTATTCAGATACTGCCAATATATAAGCGTAGGTACGCATGAGCCTAGGCAGGGCATCATGCATTAGTGCGCCCGTTTGGATAAGTGGTAGTGAGAGGGCAGGAATACTATAGCCAGCCATCAGCGCCACATTACGCAATAACCAAATGAGCATCAGGGGATAGCGACGATAAGCGATAGCGCCAATCTCAGCCAGCTTAGGGTCATACCAGTCAGGATGAGCGCCAAATTGCTCAGTCAGCATCATAAAAGAGGGGTTATCAGCAAGCGATTGGTCACTTTCACCTTGGATAATACTGCGCTGTAGCGGCTTAGCAAAGCGTATGCCGTCGGCGGCAAGCTTATCCGCGATAGGATCACCGATATCATAACCCTCTACTATTTGGGCTAACAATGTCGGTGAGATAGTAAAATCTTTAGGCAGAAGGTGACGCTTGATACGACGTAAAACCTGCAAATCACTATGATCATCAATGCTTGTGGTACGCCCATGACGTTGATAGGTCTGACGGCTTGAAGGATTTATAAGGCTGCTATTATCTATACTCATCAACGGCTCTTATTATGATTGCCAAGTCTTGTGAATGACAGGTCGTTAAGTGCAAGTGCTATTAATGGAGAAATAAAAAATAGTCAAGTTAAGAGGCTTAGCCTTATTCTCAAACTTATTATTAATCCTAGTATCTGATAAAACCTATCACCGATAAGGATTGGTCCGATCTAATAGCTCTATTCTGCGCTCATTATTATCGATTCGTCGTTGAATTTTGTATAATTCTTCTGGCAAGTACAATAAGCGCGTACGTGCTTCTTTTTCGGTCTCAAAATCTAGCATGTCACCATTACGCAGCTTGTCATACTCGTCGCGATAAGTCTTAATCAGCTGTTTATCTTTTTCTATCTCATTAATAAAGGTGTAGTACTGCTGACCTTGCTGATTGATTTTTCGTAGACTGCTCATCATAGACGCAGGACAGACATTGTTCAGCGCATTGCCACGGCGACCTACATTGTAAGCACTATCAGCTGTGCAGTATTGCTGCAACCCAAGTTCGCGACCGCGCTCCCACGCCTGATAGTCAGGCGCAACACTTACTTTAGCGCAAGCTTTAGAGTGTGAAGCTAGTCGCTCTACAGAGTAGCCTGCTACACCATCATTATAGCCAATAGCTTGCCAGTCACCGACTATGCATTCTTGCTTAGATAGCGTCGCACAGCTTGAGAGTAGCGAGATGCTGCCTATTACAAACATCGTGGTCATTAACTGCATAGTTATTAACCGCATACTGACCTCCTGTATTAGCCTCTATAAGCAAGTACTAGCTTGTCGTCTATGGGTGAGTCAGATCAACTGAAGTAGTATTTACTTCATCTTTTAGAGTGACTTTTAACATAATGTAGCCGGCGATACCTGAGACAATGGATCCCATAATGATGCCTAAGCGCTCATCAAATACATAATCGCCACCTGCAAATGCAAGACCACCGATAAACAAACTCATGGTAAAGCCGACACCACATAGCAGAGCGGCACCATATATTTGCTGGAAATTCATGCCATTAGGCATCTTAGAGACACCTAATTTAAATATCAGCCAGCAAGCAAGCATAACGCCAAGCTGTTTACCAATGAATAATCCTGCGGCAATACCTAGTGGGACTGAATGGAACAAATCAGCAAGTCCTGCACCTTTTAGAGAAATGCCTGAGTTGGCAAAAGCGAAAAGTGGCAAAATAGCGTAAGATACAATATCTTGCAAACTGTGCTCAAGCTCTTCTAAGGGCGAGTGTTCAGGATCGGTCTTATCAAACATCGGTATAAATAAGGCTAGTACTACACCTGCTAAGGTGGCGTGAATACCAGACTTTAAGACGAACACCCACATCACTAAGCCGATTATCAAATAAGGCGCAACGTTCGTGACATTACGACGGTTAAGCAGATATAAAAAGGGCAGACATAGTCCTGCCAATGCAATGGCGCTCAAAGATAGCTCGCTGGTATAAAACAAAGCGATAATCAAAATAGCGCCAATGTCATCGAAGATAGCAATGGAGACCAAGAACACTTTTAGCGAGTTGGGTACGCGACTCCCCAATAAGCTTAAGATACCTAAGGCAAAAGCAATATCAGTAGCCGCAGGAATTGCCCAACCTTTCCAATATTCAGGCTCATTGTAGTTAAATATCAGATAAACAATAGCGGGAAAAATCATCCCACCAATAGCCGCGCCTGCTGGCAAGATAATCTGCTTTACGTTAGAGAGCTCACCGATAAGGACTTCGCGTTTAAGCTCAAGCCCGACTAAAAAAAAGAAAATCGCCATCAGGCCATCATTGATCCAGTGATGAGCATCTTTAGCAATCTCAAAGCTACCTATTTGAATGGCAACTGGCGCATGAATAAAGGCCTCATACCACACATTGAGAGGAGTATTGGCGATAATCATTGCTGCGATAGCGGCTAGAGCTAAAATAATTCCGCCTGCTGCTTCGAACTCAAAAAACGCCTTTATTCTTTGTATTGCCATATCGTCCTCAGTTGCAAAATATTCAATAAACGTAGATAAATAGTATCGTCAATAATGACGTTTAATAGCATTTATCTATGTTTTCATAATGTTATATCAATAATAAACAAGCCAAGCGCTATCTATTAGGCAACCGTGTAGCTCGGGCAATAACCCTGCGGTGGTCTTAGATGGTGAAACTGATAGTAGAGTAATGCTGACTTGTGGGCATCCTTATTATAAAAGTTGTGCAATCTTCTTCCATAAAGGTTCTACGGTTATTACTTAATGCCTTGTTGCTCCTTCTAATTTAGTGACATGGTCATTTATAGCGTTAAAATATAGGTGTTTATAAAAAGTACTAGATACTAGATGTTGTCTTACAAAATATAAAACGTTGATGCAGTGTTGTCTAGTCATCAAATCGTTAAAATGGGCAAACTTTAGCTATTTTTAGAACTTTGGCTCTATAATGTATGGTTTTGCTTATTCATCTTATTGACTCTTAAGCCATATATCAATAGTTAATCCTTTTTTCTCTTAGCAACTGACCTTTATCAGTTGAATACACTCCCGTTGTTTCGTTATACATTTACAAGGCCAGTGCCATGGACTTATCCCTCTCTTTAGAAGTTATCTTGATGTTGACCGCCATTGCTGCCTTAGCAGGTTTTATTGATGCTATTGCAGGTGGCGGTGGTTTATTGACTATTCCCGCTATGCTACTGGCAAATATTCCACCTGTGCTGACACTGGGCACGAATAAGTTACAAGCGGCATCAGGAGCGCTTGCCGCTTCTATTACGATGATAAAAAAGGGCATCGTCAAACCAAAAAACATGAAAGTGGCTATTGTCGGTGCTTTCGTTGGCTCCATAATTGGTGCTATCGCCGTACAGTTATCACCGCCTGATCTTTTAGAGACTCTCATACCGTTTTTGATTGCCGCTATCGGTATTTATACTTTATTTGCGCCTAAGCTTGGTGAGGTTGAGGCCGCGCCGCGTATTAGTGAGCGCAAATGGCAAAAAGTAGTAGCGCCCGTTATTGGCTTTTATGACGGTTATATGGGACCTGGGACAGGCATGTTCTTTGCGTTAGGTAATGTTGCGCTACGTGGTCGAAAAATCATTGAAGCGACAGGGGCGGCAAAGGTACTGAACTTATCTACTAACGTTGGCTCACTGATATTTTTTATCTTAGGCGGTAATGTATTATGGAAGGTGGGACTGGCAATGATGGTCGGTCAAACTATAGGCGCGTACTTTGGCTCACAGATGGTGGTCAAAAATGGCAGTAGACTGATTCGACCGATGATCGTATTGGTTTGTTTAGCGATGCTAACCAAATACGTGTTTGGTTAGTTTAAAACAGAACCCCAATCATTAAAAACCCCAAGCTTTAAAGGCTTGGGGTTTTCTTTATTATTATCACACTATTAAATCACAACTTAAGATAATCAGTACAGGACCTGCCAAATCGGTCAATTGCCATAGCTTCAAGGACAGTAACGCCATCGCTAAGAACAAGCTCAAAGAGGCGTTATCGATAACATCAATAGCACGATCGAATATATCGAAGTTAAACACTATAGTAAGCGAGTTGTGAATAATGACCTCAGCTGCTAGCGCCCAAACGAAGGTAGGCAGTTGAAACCAAGTCCCTTCTGCAACATTGGTCATTATATCGGCAAAAGCTAAAGCAGCAGCAAATAATGCCAATGACTCAATAGTAGAGGAGGCCGTGATAAGGCGAATATGATCTGGCTTCTCAAAAATCTCTTTTTCGTGAAGGATCTCATCCTCGTCATGTTTCGTGCTATATAACGACTGTGCGCTGGCTACTTTTTCGATATCAGTGGGATTAGGGTCGGCGAGTGTAGGGCTGATGCCAAGGTTACGGATGAGTTTACGTGCAACAGGTCCACCAACTAGGCCGCCTGCCACTAAGCCATAAGTGGCTACTGCAATGCCTAATGTTGTCGCACCAATCACGCCATACTCTTCCTCACCTTAGTACAGGTTTTAACCATTTTTTTGGGATAAAATACAGTAAATACTTAGAATGCTGTAGGAGATTTTATTTAGAGTAATTTACAGCGTTATTTTAGTAAAAGTAGGTATAAACAAAAAGTCCTAGACTATTCGACTAGGACTTTTTACAGAGGTTCGCTAAGAGGTAGTTAGTTGTTATGGGCGACGATCATCATCATATTCGCTACCCATTTTCCCATCGGTAAAGACACCCGCAAATTCGCGTTCGCTATCTTCATCAATATGTCCATCGAAGACCTCTTTAGTGCCAGCAGCAGGATCATTGTAAATTGCCAAGTCCATCTTGCCCTCAGATTTTGCGACAATAGCAGTTACTGCAGCATCACCACCGACGTTTACAGCCGTACGTAGCATATCAAGAATACGATCCACGCCTAAGATAAGAGCGATACCCTCGACTGGTAGGCCAACTTGCGAGAAGACCATCGATAACATGATAAGGCCTACGCCTGGCACACCAGCAGTACCAATAGAGGCGAGTACTGACATTAAGATTACGGTCAAATATTCAGCAATACCTAAATCGATACCGTAAATGTTGGCAATAAAAATAGTTGCCGTACCTTGCATAATAGCCGTACCATCCATATTGATAGTAGCGCCAAAAGGGACAGTAAACGAAGCTACTGAGTTGTCCACACCCATACGTTTAGTGACCGTACGTAGGGTAATAGGAATAGTCGCGTTCGAGCTTGAAGTACTAAAAGCAAAAATCTGTACTTCGCGCATTTTTGCCAAAAAGGTTTTGACTGATAACCCTGAGAATAGCTTTAGGACAATCATCATAGTGATAAAGAAGTGAAACGCGAGTGAGCCGACGAGTACGGCGACATAGCCGAGTAAAGAGACAATAAGATCTAAGCCTAAGTCTGCCATGGCATTCGCTAAGAGTACAAAAACACCATAGGGTGCAAGATTCATAATAATAGTCACCATCTTCAAGATGACTTCATTAAATAACTCTAAGCTCTTTACCAAACCTTTAGCAGGCTTACCAACCATCAGAATACTAATACCTAATAATACGGCAAAAAAGATAATCGATAACATGTCGCCATTAGCCATCGCACTAATAGGATTGGAGGGAATGATATTAGCGAATACCTCCATGAGCGGCGGCGCTGCTTTGGCTTCAAAAGCGGCCTCGGTAGGAATATTCATACCTTTGCCAATGCCAAGCAATACGCCAAGGCTAATAGCAGTCGTGATGGCAAGTGCCGTAGTCATCATATAGATAAAGAAGGTCTTAGTACCAATACGCCCAAGCAGACGAATATCACCAATACCACAAACTCCACAAATCAGTGATACAAGTACCAAAGGAACGACTAACATTTTTAACGAATTAATAAATAGCTTACCTATAATGGCAAACAACCCTTCGGTCACGTAAGTATTGACAAAGCTACCTTCAACATTCAAATTTAGCACGTTGATAGTTAAGCCCAGTATAATACCGAGTACCATAGCAACAATAATCTTGCCGGTTAATCCCATATTCTTCCACATAACTTATATCCTTGTGTGTACGTAACGCTTGTTAACAAGCCATCATCCAATCAAAATAATGGTAAGTACAGATTTGTTACCATTATTGTTACGTCTAAAAATTATTCTCTATCATCTCTTGTCCATCTCTATTATTACTTACTTGCTGTTAGATCGGGCAGACAATATAAATAACTATTAAGGGTACTGCAATATTTTTTTATCAAGTCTTTCAATTATTTCTCATAACTTAATGATTTATAGGTTTATCGTCAAATAATAGCCTAGAAATAAGTCATTTATTCATTCTAAACATATTATGATTAATAAACTAATATTTTTTAATTAATTTTTATGATAAGGCTAACTAAAAGTAATTGAATAAGAATCAAGGTAGAAGGTCAGCTATTTTTACTATAAACATAAAAAAGCAAGGCTACCCATAATGGATAGCCTTGCTTATAGTCATTTTCAGGTCACGTATATATCTTGAACGTGTGTATCTCAAACGTTTTATCGTAAAACAGTCTTTACGCCTTATCGCTCTCATCTATATCATGATGCTGTGAGTCGCCACGTTGCAAACCATCGTGCCAAGCAGCGTCTTTACTAGCAGTATCCGTAGAGCTATTAAACTCAAAGTGGTCAGCTACTTTATTTTCGCTTAAGCTAGTATTACGTTTGTCTAAATTTTTATGATTGTAGCTCATACGCTCACTGAGGATGGACTCTGCATCACGGCTACGGTGGACCAGAGCGTCGTCTTGCGGGTTGCTACCCGTAAAGTCCGCTTGCTCAGCAGCTTCTTTGATGTCAGTTTGCTCATCGACCATCTTGACATCGCCATCCGCTTCATAACCATGATTAGGATTAGCGTCTCCTGTTTGCTCATAGATAGCTGAATCCGTATCACCATTCTCCTGGATTATAGAGTCACTAGCGACTTTTTCATTTTCTGCATCACCATTCAGCTGCGCATTGTTTTTAAGCTGAGCATAGTCAGTAAGCTTATATACTGCATTCTCAAGGCTATGCGGGTTGATACGATCTAGAGCAGTATGCAAATGTTCATCAAACACATCAGTCAATAGCGAGTCAAAACGTAGCGCATTATAGTTGATAAGTTGCTCAGCTTCTTCTTCGGTAACCTCACCAATCTGACTGGCATGAACGACATGATCTTCAAAAGTTAAACCCTCAAAGTCACCATTATGCTCAGCCTTTTTGAACTTATGCCATAAAGGTTCAATTGCTAGCAGCATCTGATAGGCATGCTCCATGCGTCCCGTGATATCGTCAGGCTCAGTATTGTAATAAACCATTGTTTTGAGATAATCACGGAAAGGGTTGGCCTCAAAATCATCCATAAAGACATCACCAAGCTGAGTTTTTAGCGCATCGCTGACAGGTGTGAAAATACGACCACTTGGAAAAGTCACAAAACTCACAAGATTTGCTGCCATACGATTAGGGAAATTCTCAAATAATGCCAAAAAAGCCTCTTGAATAGTATAAAGACTATCTTGCAGGGCAACCTCAGCATGCAACTGCTCCGCTTTAGATTTACTACCATGCTCATAAAACTGCAAAATAGCGGTAGCGATAAATAAATGCCCATGAATATCCGCTAAGCGACCAGAGAGCATCTCTTTACGCTTGAGATCACCAGCCAGCAGTCCTAAAGCCATATCAGCGGTTAACGCAAAGCTAGCGCTGAGACGATTGATATGCTGGTAGTAGGGACGAGTGAATTTATCAGCAAAGCTTGGGGCTGACTTGCTACCACCGACATAACCTGCGACAAAAGCCTTAGCACCGCGATTAAAGGTGTAGCCTAAATGCTTAAAGAATAAAGTATCAAACTCTTTAACAGCGCTCTGTTTATCTTCACTTTGTAATAGTTGTAGCTCATCGAATAAATACGGATGACAACGCATCGCCCCTTGACCAAATATCATCAAGGATCGGGTGAGAATATTGGCGCCTTCTACCGTAATTGAAACAGGAATCGCTTGATAGGGCGTCGATAAAAAGTTACGCGGTCCCATCTGAATCGCGCGACCACCCACCACGTCCATACCGTCATTGATGACCTCACGCATAGTTTCAGTGGCGTAATATTTTGCCATAGCCGTCATCACTGACGGGGTTCCCCCTTGATTGAGACCGCAAGTGACGAGATGTCTGAAAGCCTCTAGCATATAAGTCTGACTTGCCATACGACTCGTCGCATCTTGTACGCCCTCAAATTTACCGACAGAGATCTTAAATTGCTCCCGTACCTTAGCAAAGGCACTGACGGATAAATAAGTCATCTCACTGGCTGAGGTCGATAGCGCTGGTAAGGAGATACCGCGACCCACACCAAGACATTCCATCAGCATTCGCCAACCGCGCCCAGCGTTCTCAACACCACCGATAATATAATCAAGCGGGATAAAAACATCGGTACCGTCAACCGTACCATTCATAAAGGGCGAGCCACTTGGATAGTGACGCGGACCTGTGATAACCCCATCATGATCGGCAGGGACTAGTGCACAAGTAATGCCGTAATCGGTTTTACCCGCCTCGCCCAAACCGTTGGCGCCTAATAAACCCTCAGGATCATACATCTTAAAGGCTAAGCCGACGACTGTGGCGATAGGCGCAAGAGTAATCCAGCGTTTAGAGAAGTTCATACGCAAGCCAAGCATCTGCTCGCCTTCATGCATGCCATAGCAGACAACCCCAGTATCAGGGATAGCGCCAGCATCAGATCCTGCCTCAGGGCCTGTTAGACCAAAGCAGGGAATCTCATCACCGTTAGCGAGACCTGGTAGCCAATGCTGCTTTTGTGCATCAGTTCCATAGTGCATGAGCAGCTCACCAGGCCCTAAAGAGTTAGGTACCATACAAGTGACTGCAGCGGTAGGTGAGCGCGAAGCAATCTTACTCATGACTCGACTCTGCGCATAGGAGCTAAAAGCCAAACCGCCATACTCTTTAGGAATAATTAAACCCAAAAAACCATTGGCTTTAATAAACTGCCAAGCTTGTGGCGACAGATCTTTGTCTTCGTGCTGAATCTTCCATTCATCAAGCAGCACGCACAAGGTTTCGACTTCATTGTCGATGAAGCTCTGCTCTTCCTCGGACAGCTGTGGATAAGGATAGGCGGCAAAAGTATCCCAATTTGGCGCACCCATAAATAGCTCTTTTTCCCACCAGCTCGTACCAGCGTCGAGTGCTTCGCGCTCAGTATCACTCATACTCGGCATAGCGCCGCCCAAGGTTTTATAAACTCGCTTAGTAATGAGCGCCTGACGCATAGGGGTGATAAGTAGCACTAGACACAATAGCGCTATCGGCACACCCAAGATCAGCGACCACGGACTAATAATAGCGGTGACTACTACCGTAATGAGCGCTACGATACTACCAGTAACGCGAGATAGTGACAGCAAAAAGATGGCCAAAACGACGGCTAACTGAATAATCACTGCCAATATAAATAGGCCAATCGCCATGACACTCTCCTTGATAAAACAGCATTAAAATTATGCCAATGGATAGATAAGATTTTGAATAGCCCTAAAGCTTTGATGCAGTATTTAAGCTAGATACTATTTGTTAAGCTAAATACTAGTTATGCCAAAAATACTTATTCTATAACTAAAAAATATATGTCTACTACTATGAAACTTGTTTTATCAACTATCAAGGACAAAAATGCAATCCTATGTCAATAATATGTATTATTTTTAATAGTAATATAAGAGCTTAATCCTATTTTGTGATAAGTATCAAATAATTAGTCAAAAGGCGTCAAGCTGCTCTCAGCATATGATAGCGTATCATTGCGACCGACAATGATGTGATCAATCAAGGCTAGATCTATTAGGTCGCAAGCCTTTTTTAATTCATAAGTTAATAAATTATCAGCAGTTGAGGGTTTAGCGTCAGTATGAGGATGATTATGAGCGATAATCAGCTGGCTAGCAGCGTGATTGAGGGCATGACGCAAGACATGTTTGATACAGACGGAGCATGAAGATAGACCGCCTGTAAACAGTATCTCAAAGTTAAGTAAGTTGAGCGAATTATCTAGACAGAGTACAGCAAATACTTCACGCGTCTCACCCCGCAGTTGCGTGCTGATATAGTCTTTGACCACCTGCGAGCGTCCCAGCGCTTGTCCTGTCTTGAGTTGACTATTGAGATAGCGCGTACCCATCTCTAAGGATGCCAGCATTTGCGCGTATTTGGCAGGGCCGATACCGTGACAGGCTAAGACGGTCTCTTTTGGCGCTGCAAGCAACTCAGCTAAGGTGCCAAAATGATCGATTAAGTAGCGCGCTAATTCGATAGCAGACTGCGACTGAGTGCCCGTACGCAGAAATATCGCCAATATCTCAGCATCCGATAACTGACTGGCACCAAACTTCAGAAGTTTCTCACGTGGTCTATCGTCTTCGTGCCAGTCTTTGATAGCCATTATCATTCCTTAATTAAAAGTTATAAATTTATAAAATTTACGCAGTCGATTAGATAACCAAATAAAACCTTACCTAACTTATCTCATAATTGTTACTATAAGCGCAATTTTATCTTTTTATCTTTTCTCAATTATCTTTCAACTATCTATAGTAACGCTACGCCTATGAAAAACATTGTACTGGCTATTACTGGTGGTATTGCCGCTTATAAATCTGCTATTTTTGCACGTCTTTTGGTTAAGGCGGGGTTTGAAGTGCGGGTTATTATGACGACTGGAGCGCAAGCCTTTATCACACCGCTGACTTTGCAGGCTTTGACGGGTAATGAAGTGCATACCTCTTTGCTTGATGAGCAAGCTGAGGCGGGTATGGGTCATATTGAGCTGGCTAAATGGGCGGAGCTAATCATCATTGCACCTGCCTCTGCCAATACTTTAGCAAGGCTTGCGATGGGTATGGCCGATGACTTATTGACCACCGTTTGCTTGGCTACTACTGCGCCTGTGATTATTGCGCCAGCGATGAATCAGCAGATGTGGGCGCATCCAGCCGTGACCCTAAATGTGCAGACATTGCGTGATATGAATTACTATATGATTGAGCCTGCCAGTGGCGAGCAGGCGTGCGGTGATGTGGGTGCGGGCAGACTACCTGAACCTGAGCAGTTATTGGCTGAGGTGCAACTGTTTTGTGCGCAGCAGATGACAGCACAATTATTAGCAGACAAGATTGTAGTCATTACCGCAGGGCCTACCGTTGAAGCTATCGACCCCGTGCGCTATTTATCTAACCATTCCTCAGGGAAGATGGGCTTTGCTTTGACGCGCGCTTGTATTGAAGCAGGCGCTAAAGTAATACTTGTGGTAGGTGGTAAAGTCGCTCTGCCAACACCGCTTGGTGCAACGCGTATTGATGTATTATCTGCGCAAGATATGCTAATAGCTGCTCAGCAGTGTGTAGACGGCACTCATCCCATCATGTTATCTAGTCTATCCTCCTTGGCACACGATCACTCTCTAAATAATCACAACCACGACCATATGCACGACCACCATCATGATCATAACCATCAAAATGGAGAGTGCGATTGTGGCGATGACCATCCTAGCGATACTCATAACCACCACAGTAATGAGCAGCAACCTCTAACGGCTGATATCTTTATCGCAACCGCTGCGGTCGCGGATTACCGTACTGAGGAAGCTGCCCCACAAAAAATCAAAAAGACTCAGGATACTATGAGCTTAAGCCTCGTTAAAAATCCTGATATTTTGGCAACGATTTCCTTGTCGCATCCCCAATTATTTGTCGTAGGTTTTGCTGCTGAAACGCAAGATGTCGAGCATTATGCGCGTGGTAAATTAGTCGCAAAAGACTTAGATATCATCGCTTGTAATGATGTCTCACGCGCAGATATTGGCTTTGCGAGCGACGATAATGCTATGCAAGTATTTTTTGCCAAAGACTACGAGCGCGAGGCCATAAACTTAGATAAAGCCAGTAAAGATGATATTGCTAAGCGGCTCACTACCATCATTGGTGAGACCATCTGGCAGCATCGACGTGGCTAATTGGGTTGTCGCTACAGTCGCTTCCCTTTTAGTGCTATGGTCTTAGCACTATGACAGCCGCGGTCGATAGCGACAGCACGCAGACGCTATTACTGATGGCGATTTTTGCGCTGGCATCGCTACTACATGGCATAAGTGGATTGGGAGTCACATTAGTAACGACCACGGCTTTGGCCAGCATGTATCCCTTACCGTATGCCATTGTCCTTGTGATTTTTCCATCCTTACTACTCAATGCTATGACTTGGCTGGCGGGTGGCGAGCGCACTATTTGGCAAAACTTCATTTATTATGGCAGGCGCTATTGGCTGCTCGCGTTAACCAGTCTGCTTGGCAGTATCTTGGGTGCCAAGTTACTGCTAATCGTAGATAGCGCTTATATTCTACTGCTGCTAGCGGCGGTGATTGGCTATTACGTTATCAGCAGCTTACTGGGCAAGCAAATTAAGCTACCCAATACCAAGCCTGTGCTGATCATCGTAGGGTTTAGCGCAGGTATTATTGGCGGCTCGACCAATGCCATGTCAACGATATTGATGATGTATCTGTTGTCTGCCAGCGACGATAAAAACACCATCGCCAAAGTCGGTAATATGTGTTATCTATTAGGCAAAATCGCGCAAATTATCGTCCTACGTGAGCCTATTATGGCGCTAAGCCATGGAGAGTGGCAATTAATTGCGCTACTTAGTGTCTTATCCGTTGTAGCGCTATTGATCGGTATTCGTATGCGTCGTTACCTGCCACAAGCGCGTTTTCGTCAGCTTATTTTGGTGATTTTGACAGTACTTGGATTGCGGGTAGGCTGGCAGGGAATTACGGCGTTTTTGTAGAACAAGGCCCTAGAGCAATAAAGTGTCTGACTCTGTATGTTTAGCGATACCTTTAACGATTGAATAAGTTTAAGACGATAGTCGCTACTATACTTATGATAATCATAGAGACAATCGGGAAGTACACGCGGGTATTGCCTGAGGTGTGTTTGATGTCTCCTGGCATATTACCAATCCAAGAAAAAGCGCTTGGAAATAGCAGCCAAATGATACCAACTATAACTAACACTACTCCTAAACCAATCAGTAGTTTTGCCATATAAAATTGTCCTATTACTTTACTTTATCGACTATCAAGAAACTCATATTCTATAATTGCAATATAATCCGTGGGTTACCACCCAAGCTACTTATCAAAATTACTCACTTGATTATTTTACAAGATGATATCTATATTCAACAAAAAAACTAGCTAGCCGTTTCACTAAAATATATCTGCTGCGCCACCCGAAAGGTGTTGCAATGCGCCTCGACCACATCCTCAATATCTTCCGAATAGCCGCCGCCCATGACGATAGCGACGGGTATATTAGCCGCTTTAGCCGTACGCAACACATAGTCATCACGCGCCATGCAGCCCGCCTGCGTTAGTCCTAATTTCCCTAGTTTATCAGTCGCTAGCACATCAACCGCAGATTGATAAAAGATCATATCTGGCGCGACCTCTGTTATTAATCGTGGTAAAGTCTCTGTCAAAATCTGCAAATATTCCTCATCACCTGTGTCATTATCCAGCTCGATGTCTAGATCTGATAGCTGTTTACGAAACGGGTAGTTCTTTGCGCCATGCATACTAAAGACAAACACCCGAGGCTCATCCGCCATGATGCTGGCGTTACCATTGCCTTGATGCACGTCCAAATCCACGACTAATATCTTCTGCGCTTGCCCGCGATTTAATAACAAATTGCTAGCGATACAGACGTCATTGAATACACAAAATCCTTCGCCGTGATCGGCAAAAGAATGATGAGTGCCACCTGCAACGTTCATAGCCACACCATATTGCTGAGCGTATAACGCGCATTCATAAGTAGCGTGAGCGATATGACGACCGCGATCGACCAAAGCTGGTGTCATCTCAAAACCAATAGGTCGCGCCTCTTTTGGCGTTAACGTCTGAGTTTTGAGCTTATACCAATACTCAGGGGTATGGGTGGTCAAAATCTCAGCTTCGCTCAAGCGCTTAGGGGCAAAGAAGTTCGCCGTAGTGATAGTGCCCTCAGATAGCAAGCGCTCAGGAATCATCGTGTATTTCTGCATAGGGAAGCGGTGTTTCTCGGGTACGGAATACCGAAAGATCTCGGAATAGGCGATTTTTAGCATAGAATTAAAGAGCATCCTTTCAAAAAATTAATAGTTTTTTAATAGTGTAATTTTAGCTAAAACAATCATTGGTAGAGTAGGAGAATAGTAGCTTTATGCAGCGATTACTGCCTCTTTTGTGAGGGTAAAAAGAATACTCTAGCATCCGCTTGCAGGCGTAGCTCACTGAGTAGCGTTGCTATATCTTCACTTGGATCTTGTGTATCGACTAAGTCACCAAATATCTCATAAGCGACGGTAGTCATCGCAATTACGCTCTGTAGTAAATACTCAATAGTGGCGTCATTCATACCAACGGCTTCAACATCGAGAGCGTTTTTATAGCGCAGCTCACCATCACGGGTATCTAGCTCAAGATTGCCAATGAGCATGTCATAGTTGATCTGAGTTATCAGCAGTATAGCAGCGTTTTGATGGCTCTCTGGTATCACAAAGGGCAACACCCCGTAGAGTGCTAACAACGCGTTTTTTTCTTGTACTCGAAACATATAACCACAGTCGAGCTTTTTGCTACGCATCCGTAGGGAGAGATGATGAGACTTTTGCGGGTCGTTTTTTCTGGGGCGATAGTGAGTATAGTGCCACTGCTTATTATCTAAGTAGCGTTTGAGATAGTCGATAACAGGCGTCGACTCAGTATTAATCTGCTTGACTAAAGATACTTTGGCCCTACTGTCAGGGTGAATAGAGCTCTTAGAGTTAATGGAGTCTACTAGTGATGAATCCTGAGGCTCATCTACAGCATCTATAATCGACTGCGGTGCGGCGCTGGTCAGCAGGCGTTTGAGCTTTTGCCATAAAGTAAGCTTAGGATCGTCACTCATAAAGATTAACTCATAATTTTCAGACTTTTGATAAAAAGGGTAAGCGCTCATTAGTATTTAACGATTAACGATTAGCTATTGGCAATCAGCTTTTAGCGACTATATTTTTAGTCATTGGTTTTTATTCATTAAAAGTAAAGCTATCTGTAATGGTGGCCTGATTATAAAAGGCTTGCAGCATCTCGCGGATATGGGCACCAAACCAAGGGCTGTCGATAGCATCATGCGCTAGGGGAAGTAGGGCGATGCTGAGCTGAGATATCGCGGCCTCATCAATATTTAAGCTGGCCGCTAAGCTGGCAAAGGTATCGGTTTGATGGGCGTCATACCAAGTCGTTACTCCAATAGTAATCAGGCTGTGCAGATAGGGCGATACCCGCAGGCGCTCATAGCTCTGCTGCACGCTAGCCTCAAGATGATAGATGCTGCCATTATCAGGATCAGCATTAAGATAAGTCTGAATATGACTGATCGGCTGATCTTTGATACGCGCCCAGCCAGTAATCAGTAGACGGGCGACTTCTTCATTAGATAGATGCTCTTGCGCATTCGCTTCAGCGCGGCGAGCTAAGTCTTTTATATTACGATTTAGATAAGTTTGCAGCTTTTCATCAAGGTTGCGATTGGTCGCTTTCTCAAACGAGCTGCGCCCCATTTTCATAAGTTTACCGACACCGCCAGCTTTATCTAAAGTGTTCTCCATAAAGTCGTTGATGGCGTGATAGAGAGTTTGAGTTAATAAGTCAGCAAAGGTTTCATTACCGATTAAAGTATGAATAAGTATACTGCGCTGCTGCTCATGACTGCCGATATAATGCGCAACGGTATCTATTTGACCGTCATCAATAAGCTCAGATAATGGTACAGTGTCATTGATAGGATGATAGATAACACTGTGCAGGATATCACGAATATCTTTACGCATAACCTCGCTCATCGGCTGGGACAATAACCAGTCCTTGATGATATATTGTAGGTCATCACTCTTGATGTAGCGGCTTATCGGCTGCTCGCCCAGCCATTGCCATGCTTGCACAGTAAGCGACTGTGCCTGCTCACGCAACCAGTGCTGCATAAAGCTAACTTGCGCTTCGATAAGGCCATCTAGGTTTGCTATAGAGGCAGTAGATGTAGATATTGAGTTTTTAGATGCATGGCTTTGGCTTTGGTTGCTAATATTATTTGCAGTCAGGTTTTGCATATCTTTTGAGGTCATATTTGAGGTCATAGTCGTCGGCAATTTGTTATACTGTGAGGGTAAGCATAGCCTATTATGCCCTGGAGATAGTATTTATTTCTGGTGAATATTTATTGCTCATCGAAAAAATAATAAGAGGTTTGGATGACGGCATCGTCTCTATCTATAACAGAATCTGCGAGGCCCTCTATTTTAGAGTTTGAGCAGCTGAGTGTTCAACGCGGCGAGACGCCTTTGTGTGAGCAGGTCAAGCTATCCTTAATGGCAGGTGATATCTGTCATTTGGTTGGTGCTAATGGTACTGGAAAAACCACTTTGCTGATGCAGCTAGCAGGTCTATTACCAGTGTTGACAGGAGATATCCATTATAAAGGGCAGGCCGGCGTCCCCGTGCAGCCGTTATATGTCTCACATCAGTTAGGCATTAATACCAGTCTGACGGTAGCGCAAAACCTAATGTTTTTGCTTAATCTGTATGGTATTACACCCAGCATCGACGATATCGATGAAGCATTGGCTTGGGTAGGTCTGCAAGGATTTGAGACGATTAGCTCAAGTCATTTATCCGCAGGGCAAACCCGCCGAGTGACTTTGGCGCGCTTATACTTATTGACCGCTGATGTCACGCCACTATGGTTACTTGATGAGCCTTTTACAGCGCTCGATGTCGATATGGTAGCTCGCATGCAGATGCGCCTGCAAGAGTTTGCGCAGGCAGGTGGAGCGATAGTAATGACTAGCCACCAGCCAGTCAATGTCGCCACTCAGCGCCTTGATTTGTCAGATTATATGAGCTGTTATTAGGCTGCACACAAAAAATAAAGTTGTAGAAGATAAAGTCATAAAATACAAAAATTGCGGTACAAAGGATAAATAATGACAGAGAGCCCAATAATGTCAGAGCCGCGTAGTATTCTTTTTATGCAGCTGTGGCGGCGCGAATGGCAAGTTAAGCAGCAAGGAGCCGTGCAGTGGCTTTACCCCTTGATATTGTTTTTGGTTATCGTAACCCTGTTTCCATTAGCCGTTGGTAGTGAGCCTGAGCTATTACAGCGCCTTGCCGTGTCAGCGGTTTGGATCGCGGCTTTATTATCGCTAGTGATGGGCGTCGATAGCTTATTTAAGCCCGCGCTTGATAATGGTACTTTGGCGCAGTTGGTAGTTTCTCAGGCCTCCTTACCGCTTTGGGTGTTGATTCGCTTGGCGATTCACTGGCTATTTAGCAGCGGTATTGTGGCGTTGTTGAGCTTACTCGCGGTGCCTTTATTTCAGCTTAGCTGGTTTGAAGCTGGTATCTTGATGTTATCTATTATCGTAGGTAGTCCTATGCTGCTTATGCTCTCAGCGGTCGCTAGTAGCTTAACCTTATCACTGAAAAACGGTGCAGTATTAGTGCCATTGATTGCCTTACCGATGCAGCTGCCGGTACTTATCTTTGCTACAGGTGCGGTTGATTTATTTGCTACAGGCATGAATGGCTTGCCTATTTTAGCGTTATTGCTAGCAGGTAGCATAATGTCAGTCGTGATTATGCCCTGGGTCATCTCGGTGACTCTAAAGATGTCGTGGCTTAATTAGGGCGGGTGTAATGATGTTCAAATTAATATAGATTTTGCAGACTCAAAGGTTTTTAGCTGGACTATTTACTTCATGCTGAAAAGCGCCAGTTTTGCTATAATGAATTATTGAATAACTCGTTATCTATTTTGTCAGTATTTAATGTCAGCAGGTTATGGAGATGTATGATGAGTAGGGTCAATGCCCACTGGTTATATCCACTCAAACCATACGCTGTGCAATAGGTCTATCCCATGCCCAATCTGAATAATAGCTCAACTCCCAGTCCAAATGGTTCAATGCGCCAGCGCATTTGGCAAGGCTTTTTGACCACTGTGGGCACTAAGCAATTTTTTCGCCTATTTGCGCCTTGGGTAAAATGGCTTGCTATCTTAGCTACTATTTTTTTAATGATAGGTAGTATTTGGGGCTTAGCATTTGCGCCGCCTGACTATTTGCAAGGCAATAGCTATCGTATTATATTCATCCATGTACCTGCTGCTAGTATTGCTATATCGATTTATTTTGCGCTTGCGATACTTGGGGTTATCTACCTAGTATGGAAAATAAAAACTGCTAATTTAGTCGCGCAGGCAATAGCACCGATAGGGTTTTTGCTGTGTGTAATCAGCTTGTTGACGGGCTCTATTTGGGCCAAACCTACTTGGGGTACTTATTGGGTGTGGGATGCGCGTCTCACATCGATGTTGATTCTGGCATTTTTATACGCTGGAGTAATGGCTCTATTTGCTGCTTTTGAACATACTGCCAATCGTGGTAAAGCCGCTGCTATTTTGTCTATCGTTGGTGCAGTTAATTTGCCTATTATTAAATATTCTGTTGAATGGTGGAACACTTTGCATCAAGGCGCGACTTTTACCCTGACCGAAGCGCCTAAGATGTCTGCCGATATGTGGATGCCATTACTGTTTATGGTTATTGGTACTTATTTATTGGTTGCAACGCTAGCGATTTATCGGACCAATACTTTGATTTTATATCGCGATCAAGGCAAAGCTTGGGTAAAAGAGTACATTCGTAATCAAAATAAGTAGCCGTTGTTCTAAAATTTATAGCAAAATTGACTAGCTGGAGAGTCTAATGCAGCCTTATTTTTATAGCTTGTCTGAGTTTATCGCTATGGGCGAGCATGGTGTCTTTGTTTGGTCTTGTTGGGCTATTACCATCGTTATGATGTTAATACTGGTGATCTATAGCCGTCGCCAACGCCAGGCACTGGTCAAGCAGCTTACTATTCAGCAGGCAAGACAAGCACAGCGTAACGCTACTAGTGAGGCGTCTAGACCTTGAGATTCTAAACACCAATGCTCCAAATACTGAGATTTAACAGCATAGTTGCTGGCAATTTTCTGTAGTTGACTTGCTATCATCACCTATTGATTTACACCCAAATCGCTACCATATAGCCTATATAAGGTCTTTATCTGCATAGCTAAGAGCTATGATTTGCATAGAGTCAGGCTGAATCAGTCTCTATTTTGAATCTGTAGAGCCGATATTAAAAGCATATTATGAGGGAGTCGTATGAACGCAGTTCGTCGCAAAAAACTTATGTGGGTCTTTTTTACCCTTGCAGGTGCAGCGGTGGCCGTGGTACTGGTACTGTATGCTATTGGACAACAGACGGATTATTATTTTGACCCAACGGCTATCTCAGAAGGTCAGGCCCCTCAAGATAAGCGCATTCGTGCAGGCGGTATGGTGGTTGCAGGCAGTGTACAGCGCTCGCCAACCGATCCCCTGAGCGTTGAATTTGATATTACTGACTTTCAATCAACAGTACCCGTGACTTATCAAGGTATATTGCCGGATTTGTTTGCCGAAAACTCAGGGGTAGTCGCTACAGGTAAGATGCAAGGTAAGACCTTTGTAGCAGGTGAAGTGCTCGCTAAGCATGACGAAAACTACATGCCAGCTGAGGTCGCAAACTCTCTTAAAGAGAATAATCGTAGCAGCTTAGCACCTGCTTCTGAGCAGTACAATCCTGCTGAACCTTTGCATAAAACTCAAACTCTCGTACAGTAGAATTATTTTTAGCTAAATTAATCTAAAAATTCATTGCAAAAAAGCCACTGTCTGATGCAGTGGATTTTTTAGTAATAAAAATAGTCTTAACTTTTAGATTGTATACTTTTCATTCTTAATCAGTCATCCCACTTGGGGGTATAATCTGGATGTTCAATTTTACGACCGTCGCTACGAGCCAATTTACTGATTTGCGTTAATTCATCGGCATTCAACTGTACTTTAGTCGCATCCAAATTACCTTGTAAGTGGTCAGGGTTAGATGTCTTCGGAATAGCGATACGGTGTTTGTCTGATAATATCCAAGCCAATGATATCTGTGCTGGCGTCACGTTATGCTTGTCAGCGATGTCTTTGATGATGTCATTATCAAACACATCACCGCGCGCCAGTGGCGAGTAGGCTTCTAATAAAATATGATGATTATTCAAAAAGGTCTGCAAAGTATCTTGCTTAATAAATGGATGAAACTCAACTTGGTTAACCACAATCGGCACGTCAGCATACTTTTTGGCTTCAATAATATTGGCAATATTAAAGTTAGAAACGCCGATATTGCGCGTTAAGCCTTGCTTTTGTAGCTCGCACAAGGCTGGAATGGTATCAGATAATAGCACACGATCATCAGGCCAGTGTAGTAATAGCAGGTCAACATAATCGGTATCTAGATTTTCTAAAGAACGTTTAGCCGCTGCCACCAGTTTCTCTGGCTCAAACTTCATATCATCAGGGAAAATCTTCGTCGTCAAAAAGAATTTATCACGTGCCACGCCTGACTGTTTAATACCTTTTCCAACCTCGACTTCATTGCCATAAGCTTGCGCGGTATCGATATGTTCATAACCCATTTTTAGACCTTGGCTGACGACATCGATACAGTCTTGTCCAGTCGACTGCCAAGTTCCTAGTCCCAGTACTGGAATATTGGCTTGTCCAGCGGTACGGATATTATAGTTTTTAGTACTCATATTTAGACCTTATTATTCGTGTGATTTGTTAATAGAGGACTTATTAAGAGAGGTTACTCATGAATATTATTGTCTCGACCTCTATAGAGCCTAACTACTATAGAAAAAAGCAGGCTAAAGTGAAAGGGCGAGTGACGGTTTCCTACAAAGCTTACACAGGCTGTAACGTCAAAGCTTACTATTATAAAGCTTAGTGACCCTTTAAAATCAGTCATAAAAAACGCCCAGTACCTTTTGGTAGTGGGCGTTTTTATATCTACTGTTTAGAGCTCTGACAAGCTAGCTATTCAGCAGCAGCGACTTCGCCAGTAGCAGTAGCCGTACCTGCAGTAGCGCTAACTTTTGCGGCATAATCTTCTGGATTCCAAATCTTTGGATATTTATAGCCTGGGAAAGTGTCGTTCGCATACTTTTTGAACTCATCTGAGTTATAAGCGTTAGTGATGTCTTTGACCCATTTTTTATTAGCATCAGCAGATTTAATCGCTGACCAATTGACATAATTGAAGCTAGGCTCTTGGAACAGAGCGCTCGTCAATTCGATGCCAGCGTCAGTCGCATAATTACCATTAATAACCGCAAAGTCAACTTCGTCACGAGCGCGTGGTAATTGGGCGGCTTCTAATTCAACGATTTTGATATCGTATTTACTATTATCAGCAATATCAGACTTTGCTGCAGTCAGCGGGTCGATATCGTCTTTTAACGTAATCCAACCAAGATCGCTCATCATTACTAACGCGCGAGCAAAGTTACTAGGATCGTTCGGCGCTGAGACGCTCATGCCTTTATAGGCTTCTTCGATGTTAGTTTTTTTGCCAGAATAAATACCTAATGGCGCGGTAGGAACTTGAAATAGCTCAATCAAATCAAGATTATTTTCGGCTTTAAAGTTATCGAGATAAGGCTTGTGTTGGAAGATATTAATATCTAGGTCGCCATCAGCCAAAGCTAAGTTTGGACGCACATAATCGGTAAAAGTGATCAACTCAACTTCGTAGCCTTGCGCTTCTAGCGAGCCTTTGACTTGATTACGGACCATATCAGCAAAGTCGCCTTCGGTCGTACCGATGACGATCTTGGTATGGTCAGGATCGATATCACTAGGAGCGGCTACGGCAGTTTCACCTTCGGTTACTGCCTCTTTAGTGGCTTCTGGTGCTGATGAATTATTACAGCCAACGAGCACGAGACCTGATACGCCAACAGTCGCTAATGCGGTTGCTAATTGACGACTGATATCTGTTAATTTCATGGTTTTTCCTCAAGGATAAGTGGTAAATAGCTAATAATATAAAAGGCTGGTATTAAAAGATGAACAAATTAAGATGACGGCTTTTAATTCGGCACCACTGGGCAAATGATGATAAAACTAAACTTAGGACGCGCTAAAGTCAAGGGTTTCACTTATGATAACTAAATTCTACGCTTTGGGCGTGGCCTAGCGCTTATCTAAGCGAGTGGCTAGCCAATTACCAAAAGCCTGAATTGAGATCACCATAATCGATAGCATAATGACGATGAACACCATAACCTCAGTTTGATAACGATAGTAACCATAACGAATCGCTAAATCACCAAGACCGCCACCACCAATCATACCTGCCGCTGCCGAGTAAGACAGCAAACTAATACACAGGATCGTGACGGACAATATCAGTCCTGAGCGCGCCTCATTGAGCAGTACTTTGATAATAGTAAAGGGACGTGCTCCCATAGATTCGGTGGCTTCAATGATACCCCGCGGCACTTCACGCAGGTTTTGTTCAACCAGTCGTGCAAAATAAAACGAACCTGCAATAGCCAGCACTAAAGAGGCGGCAATAGGTCCAATGCCTGTGCCGACGATAGCTTTGGTAAAAGGGCTCATTGCAATCATCAAAATCACGAACGGAAAGGCGCGCATAAAGTTGGTAATACTACCTAATATTCCATATAGCGCTTTGTTCTGTAAGAACTGTCGATCACTTGATAAGAATAAAAATATTCCAAATATTCCACCAATAATAATCGCTGCAGTCGTTGAGATACCTAGCATAATAAAAGTATCGAGGGTCGCCTGCCAAATTTCTTTACGTAGGGTCAGTAGTTTATCAATTGAGACGGATAATTCAGTGCCAGTTAACATAATGATCTCTTTTGGCTAGTCTTCTTGTACTAAGCCTTTGCCGATTAAAGTAGTCGCTTGAATCAGGCCATCGCTAACATCCGCAACCTCAAGCAGATGTCCTTGATGTAGCAAGGCGGCGCGATGGCAGAGACGGCGAATAACGCTCATCTCATGGGTGACGATGACGATGGTCACGCCTAATTGCTCATTGATATCACGCAGGCAGGTGAGCAAGCTACGCGTCGTAGCAGGATCGAGCGCACTAGTTGGCTCATCGGCTAGCAACACTTTAGGACTAGGCGCAATAGCCCGAGCAATCCCAACGCGCTGCTTTTGCCCACCCGATAACTGAGCAGGGTATTGATCCGCTTTATCCGTAAGATCGACAATGTCTAGGCACGCCATTACCCGCTTGTTTATATCGCGACTCGCGTACCCTGAGACGGTTAGATTAAAGGCAACATTATCGTAAACCGTACGATTAGCCATCAAATTAAACTGCTGGAAAATCATACCTATATTATGTCGGGCAATGCGTAAGTCGCTGGCGGATAACTGAGTCAAGTCCACACCATCAATAATGACTTGACCGCTATCAGGGCGCTCAAGCATATTTATCAGGCGTAGCAAAGTTGACTTGCCTGCCCCTGAATAACCCATCAAGCCGAATATCTCGCCTTGCTGTACAGACAATGAGGTCGGCTCAACCGCTACAAATTGCAACGTTTTACCATCGGCACCCTTTATAGAGCGATCACTCATAAAGCTTTTGGTTACATCATTTAGGACGATCATCTCGCTCATAGAAAACTCAAGATTAGATAAGTTTTTTTGGTTATCAGCAGTGCTTATTTTTGAAGGATTAAACAAGCTTTGAAAGGTGATAACAAAATAGGGGCGTCAATATAGCATATTATTGACAGATTTAGTTATGAGGTTAGTGACTAAGGATATAGAGGTAGGATATTAGTGATTAAGCGAGAGCTAATACACTATTGAGAAGTGAGAGAATAGGGTAGGCTCTAGTCTTTTTAGTCATGGCTATAATGATTATTCATGACTGTTATGATCATTATAGTTATAATGCGGGTCGTGCTTTACTGGTAGTACTAATAAAAATCTAGTATAGCCATTGATAGTGTCGGTCGTAATACGTCCTTGATGCGCGGTGACAATTTGCGAGACCAGCGATAAGCCAAGCCCTGAGCCTTTTTTCTTTTGTTGCAAACGTACAAAGGGGCTAAAGATTTCTTCGCGCTTATCTTCTGGTATACCAGAGCCTTCGTCTATCACAGCTAATACGACATAGTTGGGCAGAGGTCGTGTTTCAATTTTAGGTTTTTTGAGATGTTTTTTAAATAAGCCTTCTTTACGAGGAGATGCCTCCGCATCTGTGGTCTCAAGCATCGTTAAAGAAGTCTTATCAGCAATCTCTTTACTGGCTTTTTTAGACTTCTGATTATTTATCTTAGACTTATTTGGTTGATCCTCATTTACTGCATTGTTATCCGCTAGCAATGAGGTTTTGACTTGTGAGGTTTCAGGAACCAAACGCCAAACTACTTTTTTGATTTTATCTGTTAGATTAATGGCCGCCTTATCGTGATTATTGATCAGTAAAGGTACAATGTTTCTAGGAATATTGTTTTTGGGACTATGGTTTTTATCAAAGAACTCATCAGTAGAATGCTTATTACTAATTGTATTACCAGGTAATTTTCGCTCTACTGCTTGTTCGAGTGATAAGGTGCTCGCTTTATTATACGTGTCAGAGTCATCGCTATTATCGTCAAAAGCATATCTATTATTGCTATTTTTGATCAAATCGTCATTGAGTATCTCGTCATTAATGGTCTCACCATTGCAATAAATAATAGGCAACGCGCTACTAGGATCTGCTTTAGTCTTATTGTCGTCTTTAGTTATGGCATCTTTAGCGTGGCCAGTCGTCTGTTGACCATTTTCAGACCATGCTATATCACCCAATGGCTCATCATAATGACTGTGATCGGGATCGTTGTAGTCAATCAAGCTACTAGATAACAAAGATTGCAGTAGATAATCGGGAATAATATCGGCCTCATCGATAGTCTGTACACCATAAAGAAGCACAGTAATAGGCGGCTCGCCGTGTAGCATCGCGTTGGTTAATAGATTACGGATCAGATGCGTAAGCATAGGAGGTTGGCCTTCAATAGCGATATGCTCGCCGATTAAAGTTGCCTCAGAGAAGTGTTGACGCTCTTGATTGACCAAGTCATATAAGTCAAAGGTCTCAATCTGCTGCATGACATGACCTGCATCTAGCCGACTTACCAGCAAAATGCTCTCGACCAAGTCATTAAGCCCTGACAGATCACGATTGATTGCCTGCGCCCGTTTATCAAATTTAGCTTTAGTATCAATGGGTAATACTACCGCTAGCATATCCATCATCTCAATTTGCAAGCGAATACGAGTAATGGGTGTGCGCAATTCATGAGAGGCATGGGCGAGTAACAAGTTATTGGCATTGATAAGGTGCTCAATCTTTTGCGCAGCTTGATTAAACCCATGTGCCAGTAAAGCAATCTCGTCATTACCACGCGCGTTGACTCGTACACTAAAGTCGCCATCACCGAGCTGGCTCATCTGCTGGCTCATCTGATTGATCCGCCAAGTCATCGACCGCGCAATCCACCACAGCGCACATGACATAATCAGTAATAGCAGCAGCGTCCCAGTAAATAAGTTCAGGGCAGCGGACAGTACAGGTTTTTTGGGTGGTAGGCGTGACTCGTATAATAAGGTATAGCCAGTGCTGCTATAGACTTGTGCTTGTTGAGTGGGCGGCGTATCTACAAAAGAGGGGAAAACACGTGATAATAGTGACGGCGTAGCAGGCAGCTCAAGCGGCAGGTCGCTATTATCGGTTTGCATGAGCAAGTTACCCTGAGCATCATATAAGCCCATCTTTGCTTGTAATGACTCATCAAAGATATCGAAGCTTTTTTTGACTACTGCTAGCATAAAGCGCGACTGCAGGCGATTCTCCTTACTAACTGAGATATTGAGCTCCTGCAAAAAAGGATCTATCTGTCCCAAAATTTGCATCGCTAACACCTCAGAGCGGATGTTCGCATCTTTGTCATGAACCAATTGAGTCAGCAGCACCATGGCCACTGCAAATAAGATAAGCGCCAGCATTACGCTGGCGAATAGCTTAGCAAAAACAGAGCGAAAACCCAATTGCTGCATCAAATAGTCTCAGTAGTCATTCTTAGAGGTTACAGTACTCAAAAGTCATAGGGCTTAAAAGTTACAGTTGCAGCATTAAACCATTATCACTTAAACCTGATCCGTTGCAAACTGATAACCGACACCACGTACAGTAATGATGCGTTTTGGCTGACGAGGATTGTCCTCAATCAATGCGCGTAAACGTGAAATATGGACATCGATAGCACGATCGATATTGTCCGAACTATCGTCATTTGGCATCGCTTGCCATAACTGCTCACGATTGAGAACTTTACCTGAATGGGTAGCAAAGTAGTGGAGCAATTGGAATTGATGAGTAGTTAGACGTACAGGCTGCTCATCGATAGTGACTTCATGGCTGTCAGGAAACACACTTAAACGACCAAAAGTTAAACTATCTGATTGACTCTCAGCTTGGTTAGGCTGCTCATGACGACGGATAACCGCACGAATACGAGCCAATAGCTCACGTGGCTCAAAAGGCTTGGCAATATAATCGTCAGCACCCATCTCAAGTCCAAGTACGCGATCAGTAGTATCGCCCTTGGCCGTGAGCATGATAATAGGTACTTTATTAGTCATATTATTTTTATTGCCACGAATTTTTTGGCAGACTTGCATACCGTCCATATCAGGCAACATCAAATCAAGCACGACTAAATCAATATCACGCTCTTTGGTGTCCAGTAAGTCTAAACCTTCTTGACCTAGACCTGCATGATGGACATCGTAGTAATTCATCGTTAAATAATCACTGATCAATTCTGCCAAATCTGGATCATCTTCAATCAATAAAATCTGCTTGCTCATAAAATAGCCTCTAAAGTTAATATTTAATATTTTTTCTGTGAATTCTTATATCTGTTAGCTTTTTATAATGATATAACAGTCTAAACGCTGATTGTTAATCAAGCTTAGCCTAGACTATAGTGCCTAATTGTGACGTTACCAAACAAGACATGCTTTGTTAATATTTCTATACCATGTAACTGAATCAAAGTAACTGGGCTAAAGTAACTGAATTAAAGCAAATAACTCTAAGTAACCAAGCCAAAGTTTCAACAGCTATATTCCGTATATTTACTATGCTTACTCTAAGAAACAATCACCTTTTTACCAGCTGATTGTAGGGGCAGCTGGGCTAAACAGATTAGACTGTCATTATTAATGCCAGCGATTAGATAGCGATCCGTATCAGGATCGTATTCTATAACTTCTACTGGCTGACGCGTCAAACGCTGATTTTGTTGAATGATCCAAACATTGGCGGTAAGGGTCATCATAGGTCTAAAAGGCGCTTTGGTAAGAGCTGATAAATCGGCATCGTGAATAGCACTTTTTGGGACGATAGTACCGACCTCTATCTGTCCATAATCAACGCGCCCAGTCACCGCCATATTGGCTTTAAGCTTACCACGATTGTTATCGGTATTAATAACATGAACATCAACCAATAGCTTATCATCAGTGCTAACGGTCAGCTTACTCACTTGACCTGTAAAAGTGTCGCTTAGACTCGCCGTTGTAAAGTTTACGGTTTGTCCCACTGAGAGTCGAGGCTTAGCTTGAATGGGCAGTGTAGCAACAAAATGTAGATCATTATCATTGCTTAAGTTTAGCATAGGAGCATTGATATCTAGTTGCTGCATAGCTTGAATAGACAGAGTATCTACGCGGCCTGTAAATGGCGCTTTGATAGTAATAAATGACGGGGCATTCATCTTGGGTTTAGAGGGGCTTTTATCTTTGCTCTCGTTAACGATATTCTCAAGTGCTGTATCAGCCGTTGCCGGAGTAATATCTGGCTTTGTAGTCGGATCATCTGGCGTAGTTACTGTTTTTGCAGCGCTTGAGCGGTCATTACCTGTATTTGTAACGGTCTTGGTATCCGTTGTTACTATGCTATCTTTTTTAACATTGATATCGCTATCATTAGAAGAGTTGTTGTTTACGATAGTCTCTGCTGGAGTAGTGGTATCTTGAGGCTCAACTATAGCTTGACGTTTGACTATGAATAAAGGGGTGCCAGCCTCTACCCATTGATTAGGCTCAACCAGTACTTGTTGCACAGTCAAGGCTTGATTGGCCTTAAAGCGCACCTGTTTGATAGCTGCGATATTCCCTTGCAAGCCTAAGCTTGGCTGATAACGCGAGGGCTTGATGCTCAGTATATGCTCAGGTGACATGGTGACTGTGTTTTCATCAATGATAATAGGCAAATCAGTTGCGGGCTGAGCGTCGATAGCTGGCTTTTCAACGATTGGCTCAGGAGGCTGGCAGCCTGTCATAGCTATTATGACGGTTAGTAGAGAAATTCTTAAAACAGCCTTTTTATAACCTTCCTTATGTTTATAGCCTTTTTTATAGTATTTCTTATGATTATCGGACACCATGTCACCTATTGTTATTTAGATTATAATTTGCAATTATAAACGTTATTTCATTGTGTAAACAAAGCTTAGACATAAAAACTAAGTTATCTACCTAAGCTCTCGACTAAATACTGTTAATTTGATCGTTAAACAGTGCGCATTATTGATATTTTTTGCTATGATAAAGCGCAAACGCTACAGGGTTGTGACTTGCTTCTAATAAAGCTAAAATTTATTTTTAGTTTATATTTTGCTATCAGATAATTATTAAGGCAGTATGAAGGCTCAGTTTAGTCTTTGTGCTAAAAATATAACGGTAGTCAATGCTATAATAGGTTAGTACTTGTTAACTTGATCTTGACTGTTGTCGTAATGCATTGAGCATGTATAAACAGTATATTGAAGACATAAAAATATCACCTGTAGCGGATAAATCATAACCATAAATTTGTACAACAAACACTGCTATTACGCATAAAACCGTTATTTATAGGATACAAAACATGGAAAATAATTTTGAAGGGCTAAAGGTGATGGTTATTGATGATTCAAAAACTATCCGCCGTACGGCAGAGACTTTACTACAACGAGCAGGCTGTGAAGTCATTACTGCCGTCGATGGTTTTGATGCCTTAGCAAAGATTGTGGATAATAATCCAGATATCATTTTTGTCGATATTATGATGCCACGTCTTGATGGCTACCAGACCTGTGCTTTGATAAAAAATAATCCAAGTTACGCCAGCAAGCCCGTTATTATGCTGTCATCAAAGGATGGCTTATTTGACAAAGCTCGTGGGCGCATTGTTGGCTCTGATGAATATTTGACTAAGCCTTTTAGTAAAGATGAGCTATTTGACGCCATTAATAAGTATCGCGATACGGTTCAGTCATAATGAATTTATGATAGACAGAAATACTGATTTTAAAACCTACGGGTTTTGTTATCTACACAATACTCAAAACATTCACAGTGTTATTCTCGCCCTATATCATAGAGGGTATCACTGATAATCAAGGAAACAACTATGACCACGGTTCTAGTCATTGATGATTCGCCATCTGAGATGGTAAAGCTTCGCGATATGCTGGCTAAAAATAGCTATAAAGTACTAGAAGCCGTTAACGGTCAACAAGGTTGTCAGATGGCCACTGACCATATACCAGATGTTATTTTGATGGATGTGGTTATGCCTGAGATGAACGGTTTTCAGGCCACTCGTAAGATCACTCACACAGAAGCCACTGCACACATCCCTATTGTGATGATAAGTACCAAAAGCCAAGAGACCGATCGGGTATGGGGTAAGCGCCAAGGTGCCAAAGAGTATCTGGTTAAGCCTATCGATGAGACGGAATTAATGCGTGTTATTCGCATGGTAACGGAGTAATTTGTGACCTCTAAAGGATTTATTGAGCTACTGCGTTTGGCTGATTTAGCCAAAGCACGTCTGAGTGGTCGTCAAGGCGGACAAGAGTATGACTGGCGCGGGGTGGTATTTGAGGTGGGTGGTCAGCGTTTAGTTGCACCTATAGGAGAGGTGTCAGAGATACTGGCTATGCCTGAATACACTAGTGTTCCTTTAGTAAAACCTTGGCTCTTAGGTATTGCTAATGTTCGTGGGCGTCTGCTGCCGCTGACAGATTTGTCAAAGCTATTAGCCGTGCCCAGTCATCTACCGCAATTGAGCCAGCGCAAGGTAATCGTCGTTGATCATAGTACGGTATTTTCAGGGCTGATCGTTGATCAAGTGCTAGGGATTGAGCAGTTTACGCGCAGTCAGTATCGTGCGCAGCCTATGGACAGTCACTCGCCATTTGCGCCCTACAATCACGGTAGGTTTTTCAAGAACCAACAAGAATGGTTGGTTTTTATGCCAAGCTTATTAGCACAAGACTCGCGCTATATTGATGCTGCAATATAAAGGAATAACTACAATGAATGATATGACTAAACGATCTGCGCTTAATATGAATAAATCTGCTTTACCTACCGAAAATAATAATAGTAAATGGATCGCTTTGTTAGGGATTTTCACGGTAGTCATCATAATTAGCTTGGTTGTTATATTTAATTCACTATCAGCAGTGAGTCAGTATTTACAGAATTTCAATCAAGCAGTGGTTTTACCCGTTATCGCTTTTGTAATCGCTTTAATTATAGTGGTCTATTCTTTATCACAGCTGTTCAAGCAACGCGATGGTAGTGAGCGCACCTTAGTTGAACAAGAAACGCTACGCCGTCGACAAGAGGCGGAAACTGAGTCGGAGCGCTCGCGTCAAATTCAAGAAGAAAACGAGCGTAATCAGATGGCTATTTTGCGTCTGCTTGATGAATTAGGCGACTTAGCAGAAGGCGATTTGACCGTCAGTGCTACGGTATCGGAGGACTTTACAGGAGCTATCGCTGATTCAGTAAACTTTGCTATTGATCAGTTACGTCAGCTAGTAATGGTCATTAATAATACTGCTGAGCAAGTATCCCAGTCCTCTGAGCGTACACAGCTCAAAGCCGTTGAGCTTGCAGAGGCCTCTGAGCATCAGGCCCAAGAAATCGCTGGAGTATCCGCGTCTATCAATGAGATGGCGGTATCGATTGATAAAGTGTCCAATAATGCGACTGAGTCAGCGATAGTGGCTGAGCGTTCAGTCGATATTGCTTATAATGGTGCTGAGGTTGTACAGCGTTCCATTGAGGGTATGAATGTTATTCGTAACCAGATTCAAGAAACCTCAAAGCGTATTAAGCGCTTGGGCGAATCCTCGCAAGAGATTGGCGATATTGTCAGTTTGATTAATGATATTGCCGATCAGACCAACGTTTTGGCATTGAATGCCGCTATTCAAGCGTCAATGGCAGGCGAGGCAGGGCGCGGGTTTGCGGTAGTGGCTGATGAGGTTCAGCGTTTGGCTGAGCGCTCGGCTAAAGCAACTAAACAGATTGAAACCTTAGTTAAGACCATTCAGGCTGATACCAATGAGGCTGTCATGTCGATGGAGTCGACAACCTCAGAGGTGGTACGTGGTGCGCGCTTAGCAAAAGATGCTGGTGAGGCACTTGAAGAGGTGCAAAACGTCTCTAATACACTATCCGACCTTATTCAGAATATCTCTAATGCCGCGCAGCAGCAGGCAGAATCAGCAGGTCATATCTCGAACACTATGACTATCATTCAAGACATCACCTCACAAACTTCTTCAGGCACGTTAGCAACAGCGCGTTCAGTCGGTGAGCTCAATGAGATGGCTGGAGCACTGCAAGAATCTGTAACAGGTTTCAAGATATCAAATCATAGCTAATACTCATGCTATAAAAACCTTGTCATTCAACACGATTTTTGGTTTAGCTGTTGCCAATGACTAGGTACTAGTTAATGCTCAGAGGTTAATGAACTACCAAGCATTAATCGACCTCTGAGCATTAGCTATAAGTATCATAATTGATAGCTGGTAAGAATTAGCGCCTTAACAAGTCAGGATAATCCTATGAATACCCAGTCCAACAAAATTGTGATGCTTGAATGGCTATTGCCATTGCTAGACCAGCAACTATCACAAATGTCTGACAACTGGCAGCACCATAGTGACTTAAAAGGTGATCTGAAGGCTAATAATACAATACAGTCTTATAAACAAATTGCTCAAGTATTGCTTATAGCAGACTTACCAAGATTGAGCTTACTGGCGAGTAAGCTTAGTCAATTGGCTAAAGCCTCTAAAATATCGTATGAGCAGTCAAAACGTTCAGAACGATTGGGTACGTTTGCTCATAATCTATTAAAAAACGAGCTAATATTTTTTGTACAAACGGGTAGCTATCGTCGTGTGCTTATTGATAGCACTATCGCTGAGCTCACTCAAATGCTCACGCCAAAAGAGTCAACTTTGCGGCATGAAAAATCCATTACCTCTCAGATAGCACATATTGACAATGAGCGTTATCAGCTTAGCGGATTTGATAGTGCCACGGTGAGCTTTACTCAGTATATTGATCTTATCATTCCAAAACATAAGACCAATCCAGCATTAAAAACTAGTAAATATCAGCAATTACTAAAAGCGTGGCAGCAGCAAACGCAAAAACTGCTGGCTGAGTCACTAGTTGATAACAAACAAGCCCCTGTTATACAAGCGCTGATCAAGGTTTGTCGTAGTCTATGGCAGGCCAAGCTGGCAGCTACGGCTATCGATAACAAGCGCCTATGGTTCCTAACTGAACTATGGTTGAGCAGTTTGATGAGCCAACCACAGTCTTCCAAGCAGATTCATCCACTACTGTTGCGATTAGAGCAAGTCTTACAGATAGCCATTGAGCCAAACACTTTGGTTAATCAAGATGAGCTTGTCGAGCGTTTAGCGACAGATATTTATCTACAGCTTAGCTTAGCAACCACTGACGAGAGTATTCAGGCTAAGCTTGATAAGCTGACGCGCCAAGCTGATATAGAGGTGCGTTTTTTGTCCTATATGCTGACTGAGCTTGAGACTATAATATTTACGCTTGATGAGCCGCAGGCTGTAGTAGACCCTCTACAGCGTCTAAAGGAACAGTTGGCGCAAAGAGGCTGGCTGCTATATGAAAACCAAGTCGCTCAAATTCTGACAGATCTTACGGCTAGTATGAATTCAGAAGACGCTTTTTCGCAAATGCAGTGGCAGATTGAGCGTCAACTGCAAGAGCTGTGTAGCATTATATATGATACTGAGCATGCTATTTCTAGTTATCTCGGGCGGCCAGTTATCAATGATGCCAGTACTAATATTATAGGTCGCAATCGACAAAATTTGGATGAATTAGCAGACGACGAATTAATAGACGACGAACTGACAGAAGATAGTGACAAAAACTCGCTAGCGAGGCTACGCCAAGCTTTTACAGATATTAAGCTAAATATCACTGATAATATCAAAAGCCATCCCGATGCGTTAAAGGCATCTACTAGCGCTACTACTGATCTTAATACTGTGCTAGCAGAGATGGGGGTACTTTCATTACAACAAATTAGCGATGAGTTAGATAGCTTATTTGCGCAAATTACTACGCATAACATCAACTCTATTGGCATAGAGCTAACCCAAGCACTAGCAGCAATTATAGCTATTCTCGAGCGCTTGCTGGATTATTGGGCCCAGCAAGTATTAGATCAGTATCTAGTGCAACAAGCGTATGATTATATTGAACAAGCGCAACACTTATTAACGGTGAGACTGGCAACGCCAGATGCTGATTTTGAAGCAGATAAATGGCAAGTAGTTGGGCACAGCACAGATAATGCTGCGACTGCTGTCGTGCGCTATGATGATAGTGGAGAGGTTACGGATGCTACAACAGCCAAGAACACAACTAATAAAACTATGAGTGATGATGGCGCCACTACTAACTCTGGCGCTACTGATACTAATAGTGATAAAAATGGTCAGCAACAGCGAGAGAACGAACCATCGGAGAGTGCTGCCTTACAGCTGGTTCGAACAAAAATAAAAGCGGATAATTTGCAGATGAATAAAGCGGTTCGTAGTCTTTTCATTATAGAGGCGATAGAGGTTGTTAGTGATTTAGAGGGCCTTTTGCTGACATGGCAACAAGACTTGCAGGATTTGACTGCTTTAACAGAGATGCGAAGTAACTTTTACGCCTTAAAAGTGTCAGCAAAGGTAGCCGGCGCTTTTGGCATCAGCACGCTAGCTGCGACAGTTGAGCATTTACTCAGTGCAGTCGTCAATAATACCTTATTAGTCACTGAGGACTTAATAACGTTAGTATTGCAGGCTAAAGAGCAAGTAACGATTTTGATTGATGACTTTTCTAACGAGCAGCAACCGAGCATTGACTTGGCTCATACTATATTAAAAAGCAATAATTTGATCGCAGGTTTGCCATTATCTCAAGGGATAAGTAGCACTGAAAGTGAGCCAAAGCCCAATGATAATAACGACAGTATTGATAATGATATTATTAATAAAGACAGTGCCAATAAAGTCAGTGTCAATACTGCTGATGCTGATACAAAAAAGGCTATCAAGCGCGATTCTATAACTAATAATCAGCGCAGTCTAAGCCCAACAAACTCGGACTCTAGCCTTCCAGTAGCGCTTGCGCCTTTTATAAAACAAGCAACACCGTTGCCTACTGATTCAAGCGATGCCGATCCTGATATCAAAGAGATATTTATCGAAGAAGCCCAAGAGGTGCTGGCTCATATCACAACATTGAATGAGCAATGGCAAAACGCCCCTAATGATTTGACAAAACTCAAAGAGATTCGACTCGGCTTTCATACCCTAAAAGGTTCAGGGCGTATGGTAGGTGCAAATACTAGTGCTGAGCTGGCATGGTCAATTGAGAATCTTCTTAATAGAGTATTAGAGTCTAGTATCCTAGTATCTACAGACATACAAAGTCTGATTAGCGATGTTTTAAGTGCTTATCCGCAGCTGGTTGCTATTTTTGCTGAAAGTAAAATAGACTATCCCGCTAACGTCTTATTATGGATAGCTTGTGCTACTGCTTATAGCCAAAAGCAAGGAGACACCTTTAGCTATTCAGATATACAAGCTTACGCCTTGGCTAATGAGCGTAGCGATTCTAAAACTGGTAAAGCTGACGAAACTGATAAAAGCCATACCTATGATGAGAGTAGCAGTGATAGTGATAACATCGATCCTATGCTCCAGACTATCTATTCAGTCAATGAGATTATGGCAGAAGCGTCTGTCATAATAGCGCCGCAAAGTGAGGAGGAGCAAGCGCTTTGTGAGATATTCATCGAAGAGGCACAGAGCCTAGTACAAGAGATAGATGATTTTGTACAGAAGTATAAACATAAGCGCCGAGTCAAAGTCAGCGATCAAATCGTGCGAGCTTTTCATACGTTACGAGCCGCTTCAGGCTCAAGCGCTTTGGTCGCTATCAGCGAAGTTAGCGCTACTATAGAGCATAGCCTAGAGCAGTTGCAGCAGCAAGATATTCCTATGACACCGCAACACTTGCAGGCGCTGACTCAATCGGTATCTTTGATTAAAGGATATCTAGACAGCTATGACTCAAGCTTAAAGCAGCAAAATAGCGTTGTCGAAGAGACGCACAGTGATGATGACTTGGCCTCACTACAGGCTATGCTTGATGAGTCTGATGAATTACCTGTTATGATTGACAGTCAATTGAGCGCAGCGCAGCTATTAGACTTAGGTATTGACGGACTCCTAGATGCCGAGTGGCAATTAGTATCTGCACTAAAATCTGAGAATGCAACGTCCAATATGCTTGATGCTGATGCTAAGAATGAGGATGATCATAAGCTCAGTGATATAAATGATGCTAATCCAAGCATTGAGCATCTGCAATCAGTACAGACCTATATTCATCAGCAGCGTCAACAAATAGCTAGATTGGCAGCTAAGACTTTAGAGTTACCGAAGTTTCCGCCGCTCCTTGAAGCCTTAGATAGTGTCTATCATCACTTATATAAGTATCCGAGCTTAGCTATCGATACGGCTATACAGCAAGTATTGCTAAGCGGACATGCCCAGCTGGTTGGGCTGTTTGATGCATTAGCGGCTAGTATGTCGCCAAAAATTGATCAGCAAGTGCTTGAGAGCCTACTCGCTATCTCCTCTCAACAACCTCTTATCCCTCAATCTTCCAAAGATACTTATAATGTCGCAAGCAAACAGGCAAGCGAGCTGCACATTGAGATTATTGACACTGATGTTGAGCTGTTGGAGATATTTTTAGAAGAAGCGCAAGAGTTAAATGAGGCTATTAGCGACACTTTAGATATCTGGTGTGATGATATCGAAAACTTAGCTACGATAAAAAAACTACAACGCTACGCGCACACTATCAAAGGTGGCGCGCAGATGGCAGGTATCTATAGTGTCAGTGAGCTTACTTATCAGATAGTTGATATATATGAACGTTTCATAGAAGATGATATCAGTCCGACTATGCAATGGGCCTACGTCGTAAAAAAACTGCAGGATGTTTTAGTTTTACAGATTGATCAGTTATTAACTGCCAAACAGTCGTTTTTTGCGCTTGAGCTGATTGAGCAATGTCGAAAGTTCTTGCAAATGGGAAAACTGCCTTATCACGTTAGTCTTACAATACCAGCACCTGAAGCTCAGGATAATGCAAGCTTATTAAAGACAGAAGAAGATAGCGAGTCGACATCAGCAATTAGTATAAATGAGCTGATAGCAGAATCATGGCCTAATGAACAGCCTGACGCTGATATCTTAGCGCTTTATCTAGAAGAAGCTGAAGAGCTCATTAGCAGTAGTAATAAGAGTTTACAGCTGTTTTTGACTAATAATCATAATACTGAAGCACTGCAATCATTACAGCGAGACCTACATACCATCAAAGGCGGCGCCCGTATGGTCGGAGCTAATGGTATCGCCGATTTATCGCATGAGATGGAGAGTATATACGAAGAGTTGGCCCTTCGCCGTCGACCCGCTACTAAGATGGCCTCAAAGCTGTTGACCGCTTGTCATGACTGGATCGTTGACGCTGTTTTTGTATTAAAACAGCGTGTTAATCCACCAACTCCCGTCGCATTTATTGCAGCTTTAAAGCAATTCAACAGTAAGTCTGATAGTCTCAAAAAAATTCCCAATGAGTCGCTCAATGATTTACGCGAAACGATATTAAACGCCAAAAAAGGCTCAGAAAAACACTACATAGCCATCGATGTCAGTGAGATGCCATCGATGTCAGGCAACTTCTCTGAACCAGTTGAGAGCGTTAGCACTGCTGAGGTAATCCGCATACCTAGTAGCTCAGTTGAACATATGATCAATCTATCTGGCGAGTCAGCGATCAACCGTACGCGTATTGATATGGGTATGACCAGCTTGACCAATAGTATTGAAGAGATGGGTACTACAGTGCAGCGGTTGGCCGATCAGCTCAGGCGCATGGAGCTGGAGCTAGAAGTACAGATACTATCGCAAATAGATGAAAAACTGATTGATAGTGAAGATTTTGATCCACTGGAGATGGACCAATATTCCTCATTGAACCAATTATCCAAGTCTTTGAGCGAATCAGCATCAGATTTGGTGGATATTAATAATACTTTGTTAGAAAAGACTCAAGATAACGAAAGCCTGCTATTGCAGTTAGCGCGTACTCAAACAGAGTTGCAAGATGGTCTTATGAGTTCGCGCATTGTTCCTTTTACTCGTCTGACTCCGCGTTTGGAGCGTATCGTACGTCAAACGGCCAATGAGCTAGACAAATCTGTTGACTTAACGATTATCAACGCTGACGATGAGATGGACAGAACCATCTTAGAACGTATCACCTCACCCCTTGAGCATATGATCAGAAACGCGGTCGATCATGGTATTGAAGATACTCAGACACGCCTAAAATCAGGTAAGGATTCTAGTGGTCATATTACTTTAGAAGTCCTGCGTGAAGGTAGTGAAGTGGTCATTCACCTAAAGGATGATGGACGTGGCATCGATGTCGAAGCGGTACGCAAAAAAGCGGTTAGTAAAGGCTTAATCGATGTTGATGATCATACGCTTAGCGATTTGGATATAATGCAGTATGTCTTTAACGCGGGTCTTAGCACCACCGATCAGTTGACTCAAATATCTGGACGTGGCGTGGGTATGGATATCGTCGTCAGTGAAATTCGTCAGCTGGGCGGGGTAGTGTCAGTGTCGTCTGAGCCTAATAAAGGCTCACAATTTACGATACGCGTGCCTTTATCAGTGGCTATTACTGATGCCTTAGTGGTGCGAGTGGCTGATGGCTATTATGCGATTCCATTGGTGCAGATTGAGCGAGTGGTAAGAGTTAATTCTGAAAAGCTCTATGATTATTTTAAGTCAGGTGCCGCTATGCTTGCCATTGACGATCAAGCATATCGTGTTCGTTATCTCAATGAGATCCTCTCAGGTAGTAAATTTAGTGAGCTGATAGTGAATACCAATACCAGCCTACCTTTGGTCATTATAAAGAGCCGCACGGGACAAAATATCGCTCTGCTAGTGGATCAGATCTCAGGTTCGCGTATTGAGATGGTGGTTAAGCCTTTAGGTCGTCAACTGTCGCATATCACAGGAATGTCAGCAGCTACTATCATGGGTGACGGCTCTGTTATGCTGGCTTTGGATCTAGTTGCCTTGATGCGTAATGCTTCTTTATCAAAAGCTGTGAAGCCTACTCTCAAGGTTAATGCTGCTGATACTAAGAGGCGACCAACGGTTATGGTCGTTGATGACTCGGTAACGGTACGTAAAGTCACCTCAAGATTTTTAGAGCGGCAAGGGGTTAATGTTATGATTGCCAAAGATGGGGTAGATGCGATTGAGATTCTACAAGAGACCGTACCGGATTTGATTTTATTAGATATTGAAATGCCTAGAATGGACGGTTTTGAGGTTGCAACTCATATTCGTCATAATAAACGCCTGCAATTAATACCCATTATTATGATCACCTCGCGTACAGGGGAAAAACATCGTACGCGCGCATTTGAAGTAGGTGTCGATGATTATATGGGTAAACCTTTTCAAGAAATACAACTGCTTGAGAAGATAAACAAGCTTCTAGATAGTGAAGTACGTTTAGATTATGATGGCTAGACCATCTATGAGTAAAAAGTATATTCAGATAAATTTTCTATTGATTGTGAGTATCTTATGGACCAGATCATCAAGCATTCGTTTGAAGCAGTCAGCCTATTGACGACTGATAAAGGTATGTTGGCGGTGACAATGATTCCTGCTATGGGTCAACCTGCTTGGGTTATTCCTAGCAGTTTGATTCTGAATATTGAGGAGGAGCAAGAACGAGTTTGGACTTATCTATGGCAACGACAAGAAATAGCCGTTTTTCACCTGTTACCGCAAAAACAAGACGTTGATAAAATTATTATCTTAGAAGGTAATACTATTAATCATCGTATAGCTCTGCAAACGGCAGGTGAGTTGCGCCAAGCGAAGCTGCGCATCTCTGAAGTCAAAGATATAGAGCTACCTAAAAAATACCAGCATCAGCCTGTCTTAACCGCTGAATATAATAAGCATCAAGCAAAGAAATCTAGTAAAGCTCAGTCTAAGGATGACTCTGATAATAAAAGCACTCAACAACCTTTAAATGAAAACGAAGTATCCTCTTATCTGTACCAAATGGTACTAATCGACAATGTTGAGTACTTGATACCAGATTTGGACAAAATAGCGCATCATTTGATTGATTTGAACGGTTCGAGATAATCTTGAATACTATTCTATTTACTATATAATCCGTTTGGTCAAATGAGTATTTATATAAGTTAGGTTTAGCGCACAAGAAGGTAGATAATGAATAGCACCAATATACGCTCAAATAAATGGCCCCTTAGCAGTCAAGTATTTCATTGGATTAGTGCCCTGTTATTATTAGTGACTTGGCTATTGATGCTGCTATATCAGTATACGGATACTAAGCTATATATTAGTCTACATAAGGCTTTTGGCATCAGTGTACTGTGTTGGATGATAGCACGAGTCCTCAACCGTTTATTAACTAGAGCGCCTGCACCTGTTGTTATGCCCAAGTGGCAACTATTGATATCGCAGTTAAATCATTTTGTACTTTATGCGATCTTGATTGCTATGCCCATAGCTGGACTACTGATGTCCGTTTATGGCGGGCGACCAGTAGATATTTTTGGACTGTTCGAAATACCAGTCTTTGTGACCCCTGATCGTAGTTTAGCGCGTCTTTTTAATGATATTCATACCGATATTATTTGGCCGATGATTATAGCTTTTACACTACTACATGTTGGCGCGGCGCTGTATCATCAATTTATCTTAAAAGATAAGCTGATCAATCGTATGAAGTAGATTTCAATATAATTGAGCTTAATAACTATAAGCACAAATAAAAATAGCCGCATAAAAAAGCCCCAAATACTATCATTATTGATTATAGTATTTGGGGCTTTTGCTATTGATAATCGGTTTTATAGCTTAGCGATTTCATCAGATTACTTTTTATGTTCAGGTAAGCTGATGTTCATCTCTAACACATCGAGAGCATCCTCAGAACGATGGTTTATATTGACATCATCAATTTGTACGCCATTAATATACTTATTGACGACTTCTAGTATTTCACGTTTCATTTTTTCGATACGATCGGCTGTTAAGCGATTGTTTAAGCGGTTTTCGCTAGCCACAATTACCTTGAGACGCTCAGTCGCCATATTAGCGCTACCAGAGCTACGATCATCAGTACCAAATAAATTACTCCAAAACCCTTTTTTCTTGCTCATTATTAACCTCCAAACCAACGCTGTAGTAGACTCTTTTTCTTTATATCAATATGACGCAGTGGTCGCTCTTCACCCAAAAAACGCGCAACAATATCGTCATAACACTGTCCAGCTACTGAGTCGGTATAATGAATAACAGGCTCACCGTGGTTTGAAGCTTCTAGCACCGAATGACTCTCAGGTATCACTCCTAATAACGGCACTTTTAAGATGTCATTAGAGATAGTGTCAATACTCATCATCTCATTAGCAGCAGCACGCTCCGCATTATAGCGCGTTATAATAAGATGCTCGCGAATAGATCCTTGGTCTTCTTCAACCTTTTTGGTGCGGCTTTGCAAAATCCCTATGATACGATCCGAGTCGCGCACAGATGAGATCTCAGGATTAGTGACGATAATAGCTTCATCAGCGTGATACATAGCCAGCTGCGCGCCGCGCTCAATACCAGCAGGCGAATCACAAATAATATAATCGAACTGTTTTGACAGCTCAGCCATCACCTCAGATACGCCTTCATCTGTTAGTGCATCTTTATCACGAGTTTGACTGGCAGGAAGAATATATAAATTATCTAAACGCTTATCTTTGACTAGTGCTTGTGACAGGCGAGCATTACCAGTGATAACGTCAACAAAATCATAAACAATACGATTCTCACAGCCCATGATCAAATCTAGATTACGTAGACCTACATCAAAATCGATAACCACTGTCTTATAGCCTCGTAACGCCAGTCCTGCGGCAAAAGAAGCACTAGTGGTGGTTTTACCCACACCACCTTTACCTGAAGTGATTACAACAATCTTCGCCACAATGGCACACTCCTATCAATCAATGAGATTTTTATTAAATAAAACAACATAAGTATCTGTAAACTGATGAATCTACTAACAATACCTATCAGTACATTTGTTGTCTGCGAGCGTAAGCCTAGCATATATATCTATAAATTTATAGCCAGTCATTAACAAACATCAGCAATCAGAACGAATACGTTATTGAGCAATACTTTTTGGTACAACCTACTACCGAGAGTGTATATGATGGACCAATTAATAAATTATAGTAGCATAGTCTTGTTGATTAAACTTACTTCAACATTAAGCAAGGCATAAATATAAATATTAGCAATAAGACTGATAAATAATAGAGCCATTAATCAGCTACACATCTTCCATAACTTTAAACACTAAGCCTTCACCTTCAATAAAGCGTACTTGTACGGCTTTATCGATAATGCCTTCGGGTAAATTATCACGCAGACAGTAAGTACCTGCGACTGATACTAGTGAAGGGTTAAAAACTTGGCAAAATATACGTGCGTCTTTATCACCCGTAGCGCCTGCTACTAGTCGCCCCTGTGCGCGACCATAGACGTGTAGACTATTATCGGTAATGGCCTCAGCGCCACTATTAATACTATTGGTTAGTATTAAATCGCCACCGACATGATTGAGACTTTGACCAGAGCGCAGCATTTGATCATAGATAAGGCTGGTGATTTGCTCAGTACTGATTATAGTTTCAGAAGAAGTAGCTATAGCAGGACTAGCGTTTGAATCTTCGTTTGCACCTGCCTGAATATTAGCACTGTTGTTAGCACTGATACTGTTATCGTTATCAGAGCTGTGAGCCTCTTTAGAATTAGCCGTATTACTTTGTAATTGTACTGCTGACTTTTGAGTAGATATGATGCGCTCAATACGTTTGCCATCACCTGGAAAGATAGCCAAGCGTTGGATGCGAGCTTGATCTTCTAATAAGCCTTTTACTACGCCGATAGGCTGTAGACCCCAAGACCACAAGAGCTCTGTTAGGGCGGGCAGATCTTGCTCAATATCGCTATCGATAATCACTGGCATATTGCTGGTCTTATTACTGAGCATAGTGGCCAGCTGAGCATCGATAGCATGAAGATCATTAGTGATTAACTGTATGCGCGAAAAGGTCAGCATCTTGCCAAAAAAAGCCATGGCAGGTGGTGATTGATCATTTGTTGCCGAATTTGTCATGGTAGTAATCCTTAAAAATACGGGTAATGCTAGAGTTGCTTTATTTATCTTGTCATCAAAGGGTAGGGTATAGAGTATTAAAATCTCAACATATCATGATGCTTCCATTGCTGTACTTTTATTTGCGCTTCAAATTCGGTCAAGCTATCGGCAATAATACTAGCGATTAAGGTATCAAGCTCAGTATTGTTAATGTCCATATAAGCGATGCTATGGGCTACAGTCTTGAGTAGGGTATCGATAAGCTCAGGATCTAGTAAGCGCTCATTTAGCGAGTAGACGACGTTCTCACCGACGCTATGACCGATTTGTTGTAGTTGCGATTCGATCAAGCTGCCAGCAATAGGGATGAGCCTTAGCAATCGGTGTAGCTCAGGAGTATTGGCTATGCCATCTTCAATCGCCAGGCCAACCTCATTGGCAATCAAAGCACCACCAGCTGATTTGCCAGATAGCTTTTGCAGCTGCGGCGCCAGTTCTGTCTGCAACAGTGATAGTAATACCGCTTCCATATCATCGCGATTACGATCGACTAGCTTTTGAATCAGCGATTTTTGCATTGCTGAGTCGGTTAGCTGCTCTTTATAGTTATGAATAGTCGTCAAAATGACACGATCGGACAGCTCTTCTAGTAGAATATTAATATAAAACTTTATGCGATTGATCCATGGCTGCGGCAATACTTGATAGCCCAGCTGATGTAGCCGTCGACCTATCACTACTGCCCGAAACAGACGTAGCGCCCGTAGCTGCGGAAAGCAGCCCAATACTTCATACCAATGAATAAAGGGGAAGAAAAACCAACGATAATAGATTTGATCCTTTATAGCAATAGCCCAGCGTAGTAAGAGCTCCAAGATCAAAAATATAGTAAAAAACCCGCCAGCGGTACGCAGAGGTATATGCAAAGTATCTTGATACCAGCTCAAAGTATTGCTAAGCGTAAGCCAGCGAGTCACTTCACTACTAAAGTTGCTCATCAATATAGCATCAATACTGATCAAGAGCAGATCAATACTAATAGCGATGAGCATAACAATATCATAAGTGAGCTTAAGGCGGCTCGGTCTTGGTTTATTAGGGCGCTGGGGACTTAGACCCGCATTGGATGGACCAGTAGCTGGTGAATCGGCTGACTGCGTAGAGGCATTTGATATAGAAGCATTAGACGCAAGCTTTGCATCTATTAAAGAGGCGTTAGAAGAGGCGGGCACAGTCATACCTTTTATTAATTAAAGCTTACTATTGCAGTAGCGTCATCCTATGAACAGATAACTTTGCTGCAATAATAACGTTACAAAAGCAGATATGCTAGCGCTGATAGCGTAATTCGTGATGAAAACGCTCAAACATAGCTTGATTTGGACGCTAGGGCGTGTTGAAAACGCCCTAGAGAACTATGCTTTGGGTAACGGTTCAAATTCAGCACGCATAGTGCTGATGAGCTGATCCTTTTGCTGCCAAATGCCAGCTAACCAATCAAACAACTCTTCTTTGATAGTATCATCATGCTCAAAGCTACCTTCTTCGATACTAGTAAATAAGTCTTTTGGCATCTCAATATGGCGCACATCTACGCCTAAGCGCTTGATGTTACCTTTCCACAAATCACTATAAGTCGGTATGCCATCAGGATAGACAATAGTCATATCCAAAATACCATCAATCTCTGAACCCAAAGCGTTGATCGCCAATGCCAAGCCGCCAGCGCGTGGGTTCAATAAATGGGTGTAGGGCGACTTTTGTTTATCATGCTTAAGAGGGGTAAAGCGGGTCCCTTCCAAATAGTTAAGCAGAGTAAAGGGCTTGTTCTTTAATAGCGCACAGGCACGTTTGGCCTCGATAATATCTTTGCCCTTTAAGGCAGGGTTTTTGGCGACCTGTTCTTTTGAGTGTCGACGCATCATAGGAAAGTCTAAAAAGTAAAAGGCTTGCCCAACGACGGGAATGTAAATCAGCTCAAACTTGGTAAAAAACCGTGTTAAAGGCAAGCGCTTTGCACTGATATACTGCACGATACTAGTATCTACCCAAGATTGATGATTACTGATTAATAGATATTTGCCATCGGGATGAACATCATCGGGCAAATTGATCCGCCAGTCTTTATCTAATAACATGTCATCTATCATGGTATTGTTCGTAGCGATCCAACGATTGGTTACTTTGATAACTTGATCGTCAGCGGTTTGCGAGCCAGTAATGACTTTGGCTGCGCCCATAACCCATATCGGAAGGCCCGCTCTAAAACTACTACCCGTAATGACGGTTGCTGCTGTCACTAAGGAGGCGGCCTTGCCAAGTTTAGGCGCTCGTTTATGCAGCTTTTGAATAGTGGAAGCCAAACTCATATAAAATCCTTGTATGACGAAGTCAGTTTATTCAAAGTATTTTTGAGATAAAAATTAATCTCTGTATAAAACGCTATAAGCTATTAATGCTATCAATATTATTCAAGCTATAAATTACTAAAGTGATTTTAGCAGAAATAAAAAGCATAGTTAGCTTATAAACGTAACTTATACTGGCACAGACTATTTACTAATATAGCTTATTATTAGCAAACATTTTTTTATTAATACATGGTTTACTTGGTATTAGTAGGATATCGTATACGCTATATACAGAGTTATGACAAAATATTACACATAGTTAGATTGAGCTTGCCATAATAATGACGGATATAAAGCATATTAGCAGTAGCTCTAGTCGCTACCACCTGTTATTAATATACAGTTGTTAATAACAAGTGGTAACTAATAACAAGTAGTATAGAGTCATCAAAATTTATAAAGTTCACTTCAAAATTAAGAGGAAAAATTATGCGTAATCAACTTATGGTTGTAGCAGTAGCATCAGGTTTAGCTTTGAGCGGTTGTACTACTGATCCTAATACAGGACAGCAGCGCTTAAACAAAACAGCATTAGGTACTCTAGCGGGTGCAGCTGGCGGCGCTGTAATATCTAAAGCGACTGGTGGTGACAAAACTGGCCGTGATGCGGCAATTGGTGCTGCATTAGGTGCTGGTGTTGGTCTGTATATGGAGCGTCAAGCCAAGCAGCTTGAGCAGCAAATGGCAGGTACAGGTGTTACGGTTACACCAAATGCTAATGGTAACATTGACTTAGTTATGCCAGGCAACATTACTTTTTCATTCGATGATGCGACTCTTAATGCATCATTTAGACCAACGCTTAGTAAGCTTGCGCAGACTATGAATCAGTATAATCAAAATACAGTCACTATCGCAGGTCATACCGATAGTAAAGGTGCTGCGTCATATAACCAAGGTCTATCACGTGATCGTGCTTATGCAGTCGCGAATTATCTAACGGCTAATGGTGTTCCAGCTAATCGTATCAATGTCGTTGCTTATGGCGAGTCACGTCCAGTTGCTAGTAACGATAGCGAATATGGCCGTCAACAAAACCGTCGTGTTGAATTGACTATCAATGCACCAAGTAGCGTAAACTAATTTAGAATAATTTTAACATAGCTTATTTAGATAAAAAGAGGCCAACTTAATATTGGTCTTTTTTTTGTCCTTTTTTTATGAGAATTTTATATGTTAATGATTAGCAGTATTATCAATCATTAATATATAGTTGATAATCGTTATCAATATCATTATAATTCACAGCACTGAGATTTAATGAATGTTGTGACATTGAGACCTATCAATGCTTTTGAGGCTATATATGACAATTTCTACCGTAACTAATATCGCAACTAAGAGCAAGCTTATCCCGAGTGCTTTGGCAGCCGCGCTTGCTGGTACACTATTATTAGCAGGTTGTACTAAGCAGACAGAGGATACTACAGCAGCTGAGACGACTATAGAGAGTGCAGCACCAACACCGAATGCTGAGCAGGCGAATATCGATAGGTTATTGATCAGCTATGCAGATATGGCTCATCATGCTTATAAGGATTCTCTTGATACCGCGAAGCTATTGCAAACGGCAGTCAATACTTATGTAGATACACCAAACGAAGCTAATCTAGAAGCAGCAAAAGCGGCCTATAAGGCGGCACGTCTGCCTTATTCACAAACTGAAGTTTTCCGTTTTGATGAAGGTTTTGTCGTAGCCAATGATAAGCGTGCGCTAAATAGTATCGATGCGTGGGAAGGTCAAGTTAATGCGTGGCCACTTGATGAGGCGCTGATCGACTATGTAAGTGATAGCTATGAAGGGGAGTATAATAGCCAGGACAATATCATTAATAGTGATAGCCTTAGTGTCGGTAGCTTAAAGCAAGATACCAGTAAGATCACCCCTGAATTATTAATTGAGATGAATGAGATAGGTGGTAGTGAAGCGAATGTCACTACGGGCTATCATGCGATAGAGTTTTTATTATGGGGTCAGGACATTAATGGCGTTGGCGAAGGAGCGGGTATTCGCCCTGTTAGTGATTATCTAACCGCTGATGGTCAATGTACTAGCGGTGATACTACTAATACTGACGCTAGCATTTGCGAGCGCCGTGGCCAATATATAAAAGCTGCGACTCAGCTACTAGTCGATGATCTAACCGCAATGGAGGCCGAGTGGCAGCCTGAGAGTGTCGATACTTTGCGTAGCGATATGATTGCGCGTAGAGATGGCAATGCTGTACGTCAGGTTATGTATCAAATGGGCAGTTTAGCTTTAGGTGAGCTGGCCTCTCAGCGTATGCAAGTGGCCTTTGTCACAGGATCAACTGAAGATGAACACGATTGCTTTAGTGATTTGACCCATTTAAGCTACGCTAATAATGCACGCGGCATCCAAAATATTTTTAATGGTAATTATAAAACCGTCGCTGGCAAGTCGATTGGTGGTTACGGCATCAAGCAATATCTAATAGACACTGAGCACAAAGACGCTGCGGATAAACTAACAGCTGACTTTGAGCGAGTAGATAATGCTTTTAACGTCATTGTCGATAAAGGTGAAAATCAAGGTATCAAAGTCGATCAAATGATCGCTACTGTATCTCAAGCTAGCAAATATAATATCTCATCTGAAGAGCAAAACAAGCGTCGAGGCTGGATTGAGAACGGTATTAATAGTCTGCAAGAGCTGACATCTGGTATCGAAACCGCAGCTAGCGCTATTGGTATCGATAATTTAGATGCTGATGCAGGTTCATAGTTCTAAGTTTATATTTAAGCTTATAATAATGGATTGGCACTGTAAGCTCGTAGTATTACGACTGTGTCGCTCATTAGCTGACGTGCCTAGCGAGTCGTTATTAGTTAATGAGAATGGTTTTCATAATCCATTTATTTAAGTATAATAAACACGTTGCTGATGGTGATTAGCAGCGTGTTTTGGTTTACGTTTTAATAGCTCTATATTTGGGCTCAGGTTATAGATATGAATATAATAAAAGCGCTACCATCAGTTTTTATTCACAAGTCTACCAAGCAAGATTTTAGCTATTATAAGTCCCAACTCTTATCTAACCATCGTCAAACAAATACCTCAAAGCCGTTTTTTACACAGACTACCAAACTCTCTTTAACCCTATCATTCGCGCTCGCGATTAGTGCTTGCCAACCTAGTCATGTTGCTGATAACTCATCTGTCACCACTGAGCGCGCACAAACCGTTGAAAGCTTAGCGGGCGTATCGATGCAGCATCTGGCGACTTTTGATCCGCAAGAGATCAAGCAAGGTGGCGATACAGGCGTAACTATTACTAGCGCTGAGAGTTACTCTAAGCCTTCATCGAACCTGACGGCTTTACGCAAAGGTGACTTTTTTGTTGGTAATGCCTTTTTTAAACAACCTTGGGTGATCGCGCCTGCCAGTACCGATAGCCGTGATGGTCTTGGCGCATTGTTCAATGTTGCCGCTTGCCAGTCCTGCCATATCAAAGATGGGCGTGGTCATGCACCAATGACTAGTAGCGACGATGCGGACAGTTTACTGATACGTTTGGCGATGCCTGCAAGTACTGATGAAGAGCGGAAACAACTTGCACAGTCGATGATAGAAAAAGTCGTGCATCCTATGTATGGCGGTCAGCTGCAAGATCGCGGCATTCAAGGTGTGCCCGCTGAGGCGCGTATCTCGGTACAGTGGACGGACAAGCCCGTTACTTTTGCTGATGGTCATATCGAGACTTTACGCGCGCCTACTTTTACACTGACTGATCCAGGTTATGGCGCGTTTGATGATGAGCTAATGGTCTCACCACGCATTGCGCTGCCGATGATTGGGCTAGGTTTACTCGATCAGATACCTGATGCGGATATTAAGAAGCAAGCGGTCAGTGTCGATAACAGCGCTAGTAAAGACACCACGGCTATTAGTGGCAAATTTAACTGGGTGCTTGACCCACAAACGGGCAAGACATCATTAGGGCGTTTTGGCTGGAAAGCAGGGCAAACTAAGCTCGTCACGCAAAATCAAAGCGCTTTTAATGAAGATATGGGACTAACATCCAATATTCGACCGATCGAATCTTGTACGCCGTTGCAAACGGCTTGTCTAAACGCAACTACAGGCGCTGATGAACAAGGCAATGGTAAGCCGCCTGTTGAAGTCAGCGATGAAGTGGTCAAGTTCGTTGAGTTTTATACCCGTAACTTAGCCGTTCCGAACCGCCGCGATGCTGATAGTGAGCAGGTGCTTGCTGGCAAAAAGCACTTTTATGATATGGGCTGTCAAAGCTGTCATACACCACGCTATCAGTTGCCAAAAACCGACGATGATCATCTTGAGCAGCATGGACAAGTGATTTATCCTTATACCGATTTATTGTTGCACGATATGGGTGATGATCTAGCCGATCGGACTATCGCTGGTAAATTGCCGTCAAAAGACGCACAAGTTGAATTCTTGGCCAACTCTTATGAATGGCGCACTCCAGCGTTATGGGGTATAGGGCTGGCGCAGACCGTCGATTCACAAGCAACATTTTTGCATGATGGTCGTGCTCGTACACTTATAGAAGCAGTACTATGGCATGGCGGTGAGGCAAAAGCCCAGCAGCAAAAGGTACTCCAGTTAGATGAGCAAGGCCGTGCTGAGCTAAACGCATTTTTACAATCATTATAAGCGTATAGCTAAAGTTATCCGCTTTAGCTATTAACAAATAGAACCATTAAGCCACTATCAGGCTAATACAGAGAACATTATGAAAAAGAATCACGCCCTAATGATGGCATTATCGGCACTGAGTGCGGGAATACTAATCAGCTGCGTAAAGCCTGTTGATGAAAATCAGAGCGCTGACGTTGAGAGCCAAGTAGTCGCGCCTGATACCGCCATAAATGAGACGATAACTGATGATCAAGCTATCGCTATCACTCCTGTAGATATCAGCGCTGATACGCAAAAGAGCTATTTAACCCATGTAGCGGATAATATTGTCATACCAGCGTATGCGAATGCGGCTAAGCAAAGCACTCTGCTCCATGAGTTAGCACAAAAGCACTGTCAAGGCACAGCGGTCAGCGGTGATGAGCTGCAAGCACTGCGTGATCAATGGCTAGTATTAGCCCAAGCTTGGGCAGTAGCTGAGATGGTTAACTTCGGTCCAGCAACCGAAAGCATGAGCAATCTATATATTAATTATTATCCTGATGAGCGCGGACTCATTCATAGTGGCGTTGCAGATCTGATAGCCGCTAATCCTAATCTGACACCAGCGCAACTACAAGGTGAGAGTGCTATTGTACAAGGAGTGCCAGGATTAGAAGAAGCGCTTTATGCTAAGGATAGTCTAGATGCAGCTCAGTGCGCTTATGTGATCAGTGCCAGTAGCGCACTAAGCGACCGCTTAAGTACCATCACAACAGACTGGCAGAATAATGCAACAACGCTATTAGCAATCAATAAAACAGCAACGGGTGACCAAGGTCTAAATCAATGGATTAACTCCTTACTGTCACTGCTTGAAATCATGAAGACCAATGCTATCGATCAGCCATTAGGACTGACGGGTAAAGCTAAAGGTCATGTGCCAGCGTCTACAGCAGGGCAGAGCCGAGCTATTATTAATGCTAAGATTGCCACGCTCAATAAAGCGCTAACTGACCCTGTATTAACTGCAATCTTGAGTACGAACCAAGACAGTAACGTCGGTAATGAGTTATCAACGGCACTTAGTGACACCACAACGTTACTGGCGCAAATGCCAGAGGATATTGCTACTGCTGACAAAGCAGCACAGCAGGATCTGTTTGATCATTTAACGACAGTGACGCGCCTGATGAAAAGACAGTTGATACCTGCTCTAGGTTTACGAGTAGGTTTTAATAGTAACGATGGTGATTGATTTAGGGTGGATAACTGGCAACTGTAGGCTAAGCAACGATAGGCTGGGCAATCTGACACAAGAGGTGCTGATAATGAGTGAAAATAAGACGTCTAAAAAACAATTAGCAGTACATTCTAATGTCTTAAAAACGGCGATAGGTACGGTTTTTGGGACAGCTACCTTAGTCTGCATTCATCATCGCTATCGCAGACAACAGCAAGCGGACGCGCGCTTGCAAGATTATTTAACAGGCTTGCGTTATCAGCTGCGCTCTTTAGCAGTATCACCAGACTTAACCCTTAACCGTTTACAACACACCTATCAGCAAGCGGTATCGAGCTACAAAAACTACCCTAAAGATAGCTTAGCTACGCTAAATCGTTCAAGCGATCATTATGATATAGCTAAGCGACATACTACTGTGATGCTAGCACGTCCAATTTGCTGGGTAAGTGGCGTATCATCGATGCCAAAGCCTATGAGCTCAACCCTTGCCAAAGTATCTATCAGTGAGAAATCAATTAGTCCAGAGCGCAACAGCGAGCCTTGTTGCGGCGTCGTCGGTATCGATGCCGATCGGCAAATCGTTTGGCAGACCACGATGCCTGAGCGCGTGCATGATATTGTTGTGCAGCCGAATGCTAGCCAATGTAGCGATAGCGAAAACCGTGATGTGATAGTGATGGGTCGTCGTCCAAGCGAGAGTTTTTGGGTATTAGATACGGCTACTGGACAAGTAAAACACGCGATAAAAGCGGCAGCGGATCGACACTTTTATGGTCATGCTTGTTATAGCTTAGACGGATCACAGCTATATGTGACCGAAAATGATACCGTCACTCTAAACGGCAAAATCGGTATTTATGATGTTAATGATAGCTGTCAAAAAGTAGCAGAGTTTGACTCATACGGTATCGGTCCGCATGAGCTGCTTATGCATCCTAATAGTGAGACTTTGATAATCGCTAATGGCGGTATAAAGACCGAGCAAGCGTCACGCGATGAGCTAAATTTAGATAGTATGCGTCCGTCACTGGTCTATCTTAATCGCCATAACGGTGAGCTGTTGGAACAGATTATCCCTGAGCATAATCAGATGAGTATTCGTCATTTAGCCATGCATGATGATGGTACAGTAATGATCGGCATTCAGTTCCAAGGGGAGCGGCATATCAATGTGCCGCTAGTATTGACTCACTCGCGCGGTGATAGCGAGTTTAAGCCACTCATTATGCCGAACAATCAATGGCAGCGCTTTCATCAGTATATCGCCAGTGTCGCAGTCGATAGCGAGAAAAATCAGCTTTGTGTCACCACACCTATCGGTGGCTGCGCGGCGATTTACGATCTAACCACGCGCAAATTAATCGATGCGGTAAATCTCCCTGATTGCGCAGGGGCTTCAATTTTGACCAATAGCGCTACTACTAGTGCCATTTTCAACACTAGTGCCAACGGCAGTGCTAATGATGAGAATTATACCAATGACATAAGTTCAGGCTTTATCGTTAGTGATGGGCAAGGCCAGTTAACCACCTTACGGACCAAAAGTATGGCGTTAGATGATAGCGCAGACGAGGAAGTGTCTGGTCGAATTATCCAAAATAGTCAGCATCATAAGATGTCTTTTGATAATCACTTGCAAGCGCTTTGATAGTAGACCTTTATGAGCCTTTGTAGGGTGCGCCCAGCGCACCAATTTCTCATTACAACCTAATCAACCATGCGCATAGTACATCTATACTCACTTTAATTTTTGAATGATATAAGGTAGATATTTAAGGTAGACGTAATGGCTAGAGAGTCAGGTAAGTCCTTATTAAACTCAATCACTCAACGCTTAGCAGCGGCAGATATCGAGCTGCAAATTCAGCAAAAACGTGTCAAAAATATTAACTTCCGCTTAAGACCTAATTTGCTAAGCGTATCTGTACCTTTAACTATTAACGTAGAGCAGATAGCGCAAGCCATCGATAAACGCGTGGACTGGGCACTCACTCATCATGAGCAAGTGCTCAAGCATTACGAGCGCAAACAACAGCTTGCCTCAATATCCAAGATAGCCTCTCAGTCAATTATGCTGTGGGGCGTAGCGCAAACCCTTACCCTAAACAATCAGCAAATGCTTGACTATTATCGTCAGCAGTTAACGCTAGTGATGCCAGATTTATTTGAGAAGTGGCAACCTATTATCAAAGCTCAAGCTGTAGAGACCCGTATTAAAAAAATGCACACCCGTTGGGGCAGTTGCAATACTCGTGCTCGGCGAATTTGGCTCTCGGTATATTTGCCCGCATATCCTATTGAGTGCACTGAATATGTTATCGTCCATGAGCTATGTCATTTGCATCATGCCAATCATAGTCGCGCTTTTTGGCAAACAGTTGAAAAAGCAATGCCAGATTATAAAAAGTGGCATGATATGCTGGCAGGTAAGACTGGTAGATTAGATTGAGAATAAAAGGTAAATCTATTACAAAAAAGGCTAACTTATGAAAAACGTTAACCAAACCAAGTTTTGGCAACAGCGCTATGAGAACGATAGTATTCAATGGGATATGGGTGAGGTTTCACCACCGCTTAAAAGATATATCGATCAGTTACCCGAGTCCGCAAAAGATCAAGCTATTTTAGTAGCAGGTGCTGGCAATGCTTATGAAGTAGGTTACTTGCATGAGCAAGGCTTTAACAATGTCACGTTAGTTGATTTTGCTGCTGCGCCAATTGCTAATTTTGCTAAGCGCTATGCTAATTTTCCTAAAGATCAGCTCATTTGTGCCGATTTTTTTGAGCTTTCTGCTGAGCAATATAGGTTTGACTGGGCACTAGAGCAAACCTTTTTTTGTGCGATAAACCCTGAGCGCCGTGACGAGTATGTAGAGCAGATGGCGCGATTATTGAAGCCAAAGGGTAAGCTAGTAGGATTGCTGTTTGATAAAGACTTTGGTAATAACCATCCGCCGTTTGGTGGTAATAGTGAGACATATCAGCAGCGTTTTCAATCGCACTTTAACATTGAGATTATGCAGCCTTGCTATAATTCGCATCCAGCAAGGCTAGGTAGTGAGCTATTTATTAAACTGCAATTGCAGTAATCTCACATTCAATATTTCGCCGAGCTATATGCTCTAAGCGCTGATAATAATCATCGGTTAAGTACAGTCTATCATGGGCTAATAATCCTTCCAAAACTGCAGTGCGTCCATTACGATAATCATCGATAGCAACGTGCGCATACTCTTGACGTACTGCTTGGGCATAACGCTCATAATCTGCCCAATCCGCACCCAAGATACTTAAATCCATATCTAACAAAAAAGCGGCATCACTATCTGAAATGTTGTCATTATTATCACCCAGTTGATGAGTAGCCGTCATTATAATTAGCGCATAGATACGCTGGTGCTGCTCAGCTGTTAGATGATTTTGCAATTGCGCTACAGCATATTTTGCGCTGTTTAGCTCATTATCTGGCTGAGTTGGGTCGTAAATAATATCGTGATAAAACAGCGCTAGGGCGACGATGTGCGGTTGTTCTAATTTATCTCGTAGGTGCGCAAACTGCTCAAATAAATGCTGAAGATGAGTCAAGTTGTGATAAGCGCGCACATACTCGCTGTAATGATTGGCGACATCCTGCCACAACGCCTGACTAATAACAGGCGTAATAGTATTGTCGATAGCTAATAAGTGCTCAGTAAAGTGCTTACTGAGACTATCCATAATCAGTGGTGGTGAAGACAAGCTTTTATTTATCTTTTTAGTTGTCATTGATCACTCTTCAGTCTTGGCTAGCAGCGCTCTCAAGCGCTTGCTTAAACACATCGCCCAGTAGATTGACATCATCAACGCGCGCGTAGTTAAGGCGAGTGACAAAGGCAATATGTCGGTGCGGCCCTGCCTCGGCAAGTGGTACAGCGATGGCATCCTGATTTTGCAAATGCAACTGACTCAATGCCATTTGCGGTACTAAAGTGGTGCCCATTTTTGCTAAGGCCATTTGAATTAAGGTATTCAAACTGGCATCAGAAAAGCTAGATTTCATCTTTTCCCGATCAAAGTGACAAACTGACAAGGTTTGATCGGTCAGACAATGCCCTTCGCCAAGGAGCATCAGATTCGCCGTTGCTAGCTCATCAGCATTAATAGTTTCAAGCTCGGCATGGACATCATCTTTAGGGAATACTGCAAAGAAGTCCTCATTCCAAAACTCAAAGCTATGCAGCCCATCAACTGCGTAGGGCAGCGCGATAATAGCTGTATCGATGTGACCATAACGTACTTGCTCTAGCAAGCGCTCCGTCTGTTGCTCGATAATGGTCATACGAAATTCGGGATAATGCTGACGTAAGGCAGGCAATACTTTGGGTAGTAGATAAGGCGCGATAGTCGGGATAATGCCCACAGTCATAGGATAGGCTAATGGCGTCTGATGGCTTTGCGCGCGTGTAGTCAGGTCATTGACCTCAGAGAATACCCGCTGAGCACGAGTTAGGATATCCTCCCCGATTGGGGTGATAAGTACTTGTTTATTGTTACGCTCGAAAATCTGCGTATCCAGTTGCTTTTCAAGCTCAGCGATACCTAAGCTCAATGCAGATTGTGAGATATTACAGTCTTCAGCTGCCCGTTTGAAGTGACGGTGTTTGGCGACGGCTAAAGCAAATTCGAGTTGGCGTAGAGTAATCATAGAAATCCTTTAATAACTGGCTTTTATTAGAATAATAGATATTTAAATCGCTAAAAAATATCACAAATAAACATAAAACAGCTGCGTTTGAATATTACTTTTCTGGTAAGTATTTAATAGTGCCATTCTATAATGAATTGGGCCGTAGACATAGCTGGTTTACGTATGTTTAGACAATGAACAATACTCAGTAAACTAGTTTACCAAGATTAATAAAACAAAACATCAGGATAAAAACTTTTAATTAGATTAATTATAGAATTCGCGTATAGTTTATCAGGTAGTCAAGAGCAATAAGACTTAAACAACAACAAATTATTAACCATTAACTATAAAGGAGCCTCACATGGCGTCTATTATCAATCAAGAAATTCCAGAGTTTTCAGCAGATGCGTATGTAAGCGGTGAGTTTAAAACCATCACCTCTGAAGACGTAAAAGGCAGCTGGGCTATTTTCCTATTTTACCCAGCTGATTTTACCTTCGTTTGCCCAACTGAGTTAGAGGACATGGCATCTCATTACGAAGAGCTAAAAGGTCTAGGCGTAGAAGTCTATTCAGTATCAACCGATACTCATTTCACCCATAAAGCGTGGCATGACTCTTCAGACGCTATCGGTAAAGTGCAATATCCGATGATCGGCGATCCTACAGGCCGTATCACTCGTGGCTTTAACGTTATGATCGAAGAAGCTGGTTTGGCTGAACGTGGCACTTTCTTAGTCGATCCAGACGGACTGATTCAAGTCGCTGAGATTCATGCTGGCGGTATCGGTCGTAGCGCAAAAGACATGCTACGCAAAGTAAAAGCGGCACAGTATGTCCGTGATAACGATGGTGAAGTATGTCCAGCAGCATGGGAAGCAGGTCAAGCAACCCTAAAGCCAAGTCTAGATCTAGTCGGTAAAATCTAAGCTATTTGATAGTTGTTAGATAGTAAGATCTAAGTACAGAAAACCCCATTAGCTTCGGCTTATGGGGTTTTTTAGTCGTTGAATTTAAGCAGTTGTAGATATGTACAGTTATCGGATTTAGACAACTATTAAGTTTTGCAATATCTTATTTGAATATGCTAAGGATGAGACTGCACTTTGTTTTTATCTATTATTTTATAAATCTCATCTTTAAGCTGTAATTTGCGCCGCTTCATTTGCTCAATTTCATCGTCACGGCTGGCGTTTTGCACTCGGTCTTTATCGAGCTGATTGATCTGCTGGTCAAGCTGCGTATGCTCTTCAAAAATAACCGCAAAATGACTGTCTTTTAATTTGAGCTCACTAATAATGTCTTTATTATCTTGCCAAGTATCTGTTTTTCTCATGTGATCATCCTTGTTATTAAGTGTTTGTAGTCCTTCGATGTTTAAGCTCTCGTGTATCGCTACAAATAGTTGTTCTAGAACAGCTTGCTAAAACATTGGGTGAAGATGCATAAATGTAGAAAGGTTACTGACTGAACCGTAATGCACCAAAGATACGTTATTATTAAGAGTTGTTATGATTTTTACCCTTTTAATAATGCAATCTATTCTCGATTGTAGCGAAATTATGATGGCGATACCACTGTCATGTCTATATTTATTATTTATAATACTAAACGCATATCAATATACGATTGGTTTTACTAAACTTAGTATTTGAGTTTCTCAGCTTGCTCGAAGGTCACAAAGACACGATAATAGAATCATCAAAAGTCATACGCCAAGTGCCAATTGCGCTAGTTGTTATTGACTTTATAATATCTAAATAGTTATTTACTTTTATAAATAGGAATTATTATGATTGACCAAAGCTTACTAGATGCCGTTAAGAGCTATAGCGAAAAGATGACTCGTCCTATTACCTTTGTATTAGGTAGTGGTGAACATAGCAAACGCGCTGAGCTCATTGATTTTTTATCGAGCATTGCTAGCACGACAGACAAGATAAATTTTGACCCTAAAGCGAATGACAATAGCTTGCCAAGCCCAATCAGCTTTGCAGTACGCAGCCATAAAGACGATATGCTCGTTGATAATGGCATCGTATTTAGTGGTATTCCTGGCGGGCATGAATTTACCTCGCTCATTTTAGCCATTTTACAAACAGGTGGTCATACGTTAAAGCTAGATGAAGGTATTCAAAAGCTAGTTAAGCGCTTTAACGAGCCATTACAGTTTCAGACTTATGTGTCTTTATCGTGCCATAGCTGTCCTGAAGTGGTGCAAGCACTAAACCAGTTCTCGCTACTCAATGAAGGCATTAGCAACGAGATGATCGATGGTGCTTTGTTTCAGGAGCAGGTGGAGGCGAACAATATTCAAGGCGTGCCTGCAGTATTCTTAAACGGTAAGCCATTCGCTAATGGCCTAATCGATACGGCTAAGCTGATTACCAAGTTACAAGAGCAATTCCCTAACTTGGTGGGCGAGGGTAGCGATGAGCAAGCGGAGCAATTAGAGCAGCAAGACGTCACTATCATTGGGGCAGGTCCAGCTGGCGTTGCCGCTGCGATTTACACCGCTCGTAAGGGTCTAAAGGTGACTATGGTCGCTGATCGTATCGGTGGTCAGGTCAAAGACACCCAAGATATTGAGAACTTAATCTCAGTACCATTAACGACGGGTACGCATCTATCAGCAGATTTTGTTAAGCATTTGCAAGAGTACAATATTACCCTTAAGCAGCACGTTACTGTAAAAGAGATAGATGAGACTGTTGATGAAAACTATAGCATTCATCTGAGTACGGGCGAGAGCTTTGAGACGCGTAGTATTATCTTAGCGACTGGGGCGCAATGGCGTAAGCTGAATGTACCGGGGGAAGAAGAAAATATCGGTAAAGGCGTGGCGTATTGTGCGCATTGCGATGGGCCATTTTTCAAAGGTAAAGAGATCTCCGTCATCGGCGGTGGTAATTCAGGCGTTGAGGCCGCGCTAGATTTGGCGGGTATCGTCAAGCACGTCACGGTACTCGAATTCGCTGATGAGCTAAAAGCGGATCAAGTGCTTATTAATAAAGCAAAAGAGAAGTCGAATATTGAGTTCATCACAGGCGCTATGACTAAAGAGATTAAAGCAACTGATGGCAAGGTAAGCTCTATCGTCTTTGAAGATCGCAAAACGGGCGCTACTCATGAGCGCGACTTAGCTGGAGTATTTGTACAGATTGGCTTGATACCGAATACTGATTTTATCAAAGGCTTTGTCGATACGAATCGCTTTGGCGAGATTGAGATTGATGAGCGCTGCCGCACTGATCGCAAAGGTATTTTCGCTTGCGGTGATGTAACGACAGTACCTTTTAAGCAGATTAATATTGCTATGGGCGAAGGATCAAAGGCAGCGCTATCAGCTTTTGAGTACTTAGTTATGCAGTAAATTCAATATCATAAAACGTTTCTAAGTTAAACTATGACCACCTTAGCTAATAATAGCTGAGGTGGTTTTTTTGTGGAGTTTCACACTATCAATTCTCATATTAAAACAGCACTTATTAAAAAAATATTATCCTGTGCGTTACAGATGTGTGTCTTTAATGCGATAATACATCCAATGAAATCATTACCGCACTATAACCAGCTATTGAATAGTGGTTTGTCAAATATGACTAAAGAATGCAAGGAAGATAGCAATGGAGTATATTCAGGAGTTTTTCTCCCTGATTGGAGATTTAACGTGGGGCTGGGCACTGGTCCCGATGCTCATTATTTTTGGCCTATTATTTACTATTGTAGGTAGGTTTGCTCAGTTTAGATATTTTAAACGCATGTTTAGAGTATTTAAGACGGATGAGGTGGGCGACGAGGGAATTTCTGCCCGTCAGGCTTTGCTAGTGTCTATCGGCGGACGTGTTGGTGGTGGTAATATCGCTGGTGTCGCCGTTGCAATCTCTCTGGGTGGTCCAGGTGCGGTGTTCTGGATGTGGGTCGTGGCCTTAATTGGCATGATGACCAGTATCGTTGAGTGTAGTTTGGCTCAGCTATATAAGCGTAAAGATACCGATGGTAACTTTCGCGGTGGTCCTGCGACCTATATCTTGCACGGTTTAGGTAAAGACTATCGCTGGCTTGCCGTCATTTATGCTGTTTCTCTATTATTATCTTTTTCTATTGGGTTTGTAGCGTTCCAAGGCAATACGGTGGCAGGTTCTGCGCTTGAAAGCTTTGGTATCGATCGTTGGATATCAGGTGTGGTGCTGGTCATTGCGGGTGGATTTATCGTTTTTGGTGGCATCCAGCGCATTGCAAAAGTCGCTGACGTGGTCATCCCTGTGATGGCGCTGATCTATATCGGTATGGCGCTTATTGTGATAGGACTGAACTTTACAGAATTGCCTTCACTCATGGTGCTGATTGTCAAAAACGCCTTTGGTATTGAGTCTGTGGTAGGCGGTGGTATTGGGGTGGCGATTGAGCAGGGCATGAAGCGCGGCTTATTCTCTAACGAGGCAGGGTTGGGTTCTGCACCTAACATTGCTGCTACCGCTTATGCGACTCACCCTGTTAGCCAAGGTATATCGCAGTCATTATCAGTATTTATCGACACGATAGTCGTATGTAGTGCCACCGCATTTATGATTTTGCTTAGTGGGGTGTATCAACCAGGCGCTGAAGTCGATGGTATTGTACTGGCTCAGCAAGCGCTTAGTAACCAGCTCGGAGATTGGTCACAGTATGTATTAACCATAGCGTTATTGTTATTTGCCCTAAGCTCTATTATGTATAACTACTACATGGGTGAAAACTCCATTAACTTTTTGGTCAAAAAGAATATCAAACAAGCGACGTTTATTTTACGAATTGTGGTTATTGGAGTATTGTTCCTCGGGGCAGTAGCACCTACGGCAACCGCTGTGTTCTTCTTCGCTGATCCGTTAATGGGTGTGCTAGCTCTAGCAAACTTACTGGCGTTGATTATGCTATTCCCACGCGCCAAGCGTTTACTTGATGACTTTGCAAGACAATTAAAAGCTGGAATTAAAGAGCCTTTATTCGATGCGCAAGAGTATGAGAAGTTAGATATTGATCTAAGCGCATGGGGTAAAGAGGCGGTAAAAGAGGCGTTAGATCAGAAGCAGTAGTCTTCATTTGATCTACGCTTTATAAATAAAAACCACTTCAGCCTATTATCATAGTTGAGGTGGTTTTTTGTGCTTAATGCTACTATTAATTTATATTATTTAGTTTAAAAAGGATTTTATAGTAACGTAAAAAATGAATCGAAAATTGATAATAAACTTATTTAAGATATGAAAATGAGTTTAAAATTTCTACTAAGCCTAATAAAGGATTACTATTTATTTTACGTTCCATGTGTGTCATGTTATAAAAAGTGCAAAAATTTTCATCTGTATTTGCTTCTTTTTTATCTCTAAAACAATAACCTATATATAGTTTTAAATCATCTATATTACTTTGTAAATAGCCGCCTTCAATATTTTTAATGTCATTAATTTCAGTCAACTCACTATATGATACTTTGTTTGTATAAATGTTCTCAATAATGTTTGGTCTAACGGTTACTATGTAAGCAACAAAAGCTATTAGTAATAAATTGATATAGTGCAAGCTATTTACCCGAAAACTTGATACCAATATTTTTACATTCAACATAACTCTTTCAGATTGTCTATAAGATATTTTATTTTCGGATAAAAGACACGCTATAAGCTCGAATAAAATCATATGATGATCAACATATTTTAATTGTTCTATTATCTCGTATGATTTAAACAAATTTCTTTGATATTCGCTCATTGAGTCACTGTTCTCAGTAATATTGAAACGAGGTAATGTTGCCTTAATATCAATAAACTTCTGTAGGTAAGTATTTGAATCAATACCTATACCATATTCTGCTTTAATGGAATGTTCCAATTGCTCTTGATTAACGGAAAGCACAAAGACTACGTTTTCAACTGAAAAGAAATGTTTAATTTTTTCTAAAATTTGAACTGCGAATTTTGGTCTACAACGATCTAACTCATCAATTATAATAATTAGCGGTTTTTCAGATTGATTTACAGCTGCTGCTATTTTAGATAAAACAATTCTATAATTCTCAAACAAGCCCTTAGTATTGTGATGTGAGAGAAACTTTTCTTCTGCAAACCTATTAAATTGTTCTGAAATATCTTCAGAAATATCGTCTGTTACTCTAGATAAGGATTCAATTTCAGCTTCGCCTACTGCATTTAAAGTTAAAGCTTTAAGACCTACCTTTCCAGTCCAAATTAATAATCGTTTACTAACTTCAACAGTTTTTTCAAAAAACTCTTCACGTCTTTCATCTTTCGCTCCTAGCTTGTTTTTGATGAAATCATCAATTTCAAATGCAATAGGAACAAAGGCGTCATCAGTGTAATCAATTTTAAATGCATCAATATAGATACATGGAAAACCTTCTGATTCAAGTTTCGTCTGCCACATATTTATAAAAGTAGTCTTACCTTCTCCCCATTGACCGTCTAAAGCAACGACTAACTCATCTTTATTAGCCACTATAATATTAGTGAGGTTATCAGCAAAATCTTCGCGATTCAGCAAATCGTTAGCAAATGGATTATCTTTATCAATAATAAACTTTGGTGGTTTAACTCGCATTAATTATATCCCTTTATTGGTTTATTAAATTTAGTATTAATAGTAAAATTTTTTAATATACAGTTTTGAGACATTACCAATTGAAGATATTATATTGTCTAAGTTAAACTATACATTATTTCTATGTATTATTATTCAAAAGAAAGCCCATCCAAATTTTGGACGGGCGCAATTAGCAGAGGTTTGTAAAAGGTTTAGCTAGTTTTTATTCCGAATCAAAGCAATAACAGGAATAGCAACCACATACATCAGAACTCCATAGACCGCAGCAGGTAACGCGATAGCGGGCAGACTCGCAGTTGTGCCCATAATAATAGGTGCAAGCGTAATCGCCGTTGTGCTATTTTGAATGCTAGTTTCTATCGAGATAGTTTTAGTATCGGACCAATTTAGCTTGAACGCTTTTGCAATCATAATACTCAAAGCAAATAAAGTGGCGATAATAAATACTAGCTCAAGCCCAATAACGCTGACTTGTGATTTTAGTAATTCCCAATTAGAAGCCACCGCTGCGAAGACAATCAACACAAAAAAGACGCTGGCAAGCCCGTTTAAAATATTACTTCTACGCACCATAAAGTCGGTGAATTTATGACGAGCTAGCATACCTAAAGTGACTGGTAGAGTGGTCAGTAAAAACATCACTATACCGATCTTTACCGCACTAATAGAGCGGGCTTGATCCTGCAAAAAGTAATCAAAGGCAAAGGTAATCAAGATAGGTAGCGTAATGACTGAGAGCAGACTGACTGTGCCCGTAAGCGCAACTGATAGTGCGACATTGCCCTTGGCATAAAAGGTAAGCATATTACTGGTGACACCGCCTGGACAAAAACTGATTAGCATAATACCGAAAGCAATAATCGGTGGTGGTGACATGACCAGTACGACGACTAAAGCCACTACAGGTACTAGGATAACTTGATTAAATAGACCGATGAAAAAGGCCTTGGGATAGGCACTAATCACTTTAAAGTCGCTACCTTTGAGTCCAGTCCCCAAGGTAAACATAATATAGGCAAGAGCTAAAGGTAATAAGCTGAGAGCGATGTTACTCATGGAACTTTCCTTGTAAAAAACAATCATAATGATAAATGAGATTGACGGTTTATCTTCCTGATGCCGCCTGCAAAACAACTAATAAGTTATCCAATAGAGCAATATTCTAATAAATTAATGTTGAATCATACCAGACCTTAGCTTATTTATAATATAAAACAGTGCACTCGATAAAGAGTAATAAAAAAAGGCCTACAAATTTATGTAGGCCTAATGATTGTTTAATAATCGTTTAATGACTGCACAATGACTGTCCTGCAGATTATTTATACTCAGTCATCAAGCAAATCCATCTTTTTAGCTGCCTCATAAATACCGGTTGAGCGCGCGCCCGTACGACAAAATATTAGAACAGGCTGCTCAGCTTGATTAAAAAAGTCAGCAAAGTCCTCGACATGCTGCTGAGTCAGACCAGTACCTGCAAAAGAGATTTCTTTATACGCAATGCCTGCCTGCTCAGCAGCGGCAGCAATATCAGCACTTAGTGGCTGATTGCTCTCTTCACCATCAGGACGATTATTGATAATGGTTTTAAAACCTTGCTCGCCGAGTGTCGCAACTTGTTCAGGCGTGATTTGCCCTTGGATATTGATATTATGTGCCATAAAATTTCCTTAATGGGTATTATTGATTGAATAAAATAGGGTGTGCTGGCTTTTTATAACAGGCCTTGCATCAATGCACTTTGATACAGTAATTTTGCACGCGCACCTGTACCACAGAACATCAAGATCGGCTTAGGAAAGGCATGATAAAACTGGGCAAATTGCTCGACAGTAACCATGCTCAAACGCTCGTCATCAAAAGGTAGATGATGATAAGCCAAATTGGCTTGTTCAGTAGCCATCGCCAAATCTTGGCTGCTTGGCTGAGTAATATGCTCATCATCAGGACGAATATTAATGATCGAGCGATAGCCTAATTCTGCAAGTTTGGCGCATTGCACAGGATAGATTTGTTTATAGATAGTGATGTTTTCAGTCATAAGTAAAGTCGGTTGCTTGAATTAAGTGATGTTATTAAAAGCTAACAATAGGTTTAGTATTACAGTGACCCATCATAACGGTATTGTATGGGGGACGGCAACAACCATTATAAGTTTAAAATAATCTAAAGATCTTTTAGCGCAATCACAGCATCAATAGTACTCAGATAAACTTGTCCTGAGAGCTCGGTGATTAAAGGCGTATTGCCGATGATATCCATAACAGGGCCTTTAATAAAGCTAAAGTGCAAATGCTTATTATCAAGGATAAGCTCCTTATTGAGCGTCATGAGCATCTCTTGAGCAGTGAGATCAATATGATTGACCGCCGCCATAATTAAGATAATCTCACGGGCATCCTCGTATTGCTTGGTCGCTCTCAAGACATGCTGGTGTACCGATTCGCTATTACCAAAGAACAGACTCTCATCAATACGCAGCATCACTAAATTATGAAAAGTAATCACATCATGACGGTTAATATTACGAAAGTGCCCAGTACCTGCTAGCTGACCGACCACCGCTACATGCGGCTGACTAGATTGTAATATAAGGCTGGCAAAGGACACCATTAGACCAATCACCAAGCCAGTATTGAGTCCAAATACTAATACGCCAACGAAGGCAGCGATAAAGCTCGCCGCATCCAAGCGATCGCGTTGCCATGCTGATTTAAAGGTAGCAACATCGATCAGTCCAACAATAGAGGCCATAATCGTCGCACCCAATATCGCATAGGGTAGTGGCGCAAGCGCAGCGCCAAAAGCGATCAATGCGGCAATCATCACCAGTACCGTGACTAAGCTGGCAAGGGGCGTCCTAGCGCCTGAGTCAGCATTGATTGCGGTACGCGAGAAGCCACCAGCGATAGCAAAGCTCTGAAACAGGCCGCCTGCGATATTTGCCAGTCCGAGTCCTGTCAGCTCACGATTGGCATCAAAGCGCTCATCGCGCACGCGAGCATAGGTGCTCGCCACTGAGCTACTTGAGACAAATACGATCAGCGCCATAAGAGAAGCAGTAGGCAAGAGGTTTAGCGCTTCACGCACATTAGGCGTATGCGGCAGAGTGAAGCTTGGTAACCCCTGCGGAATCTTGCCGATAGTAGCAACCCCAGACGTTGACCAATGGAGAGTCAAGCTCATTAGTAGCGCTGCTATAAGTAACAGAAGTGGAAACAAGCGCTCAGCCCACTTAGCAAGGCTGGCTGGTAGCCATGAGCGCCAGATCCACTGACTGGCATAGCGATTGGCTACTAACAGTATAAGAGCGCTGACGCCAATGAGTAGCGTTAGTGGATGTAGCTGCTGCGCGTACTTGATCATGCTGGACACATAGCCAACTAAGCTATTGCCCGCTACAGGAATAGCGGTAAGATATTTAAGCTGGCTGACAAAGATTAGTACTGCCGCACCACTGATAAATCCTGCTGAGACGCCGCGACTTATAAATTGCATAATCCAGCCAAGCTTGAGCCGTCCTGCAATGGTCAATAATACACCGACCATCAGCGCCAGCAAGCTCGCCATCAGCACATATTGCTCAGCACCTTGATCTGCATAGGCATGCAGAGCACTAGCGGTCATGATTGCTGTGATAGCGACGGGACCCACTGCTTGCACATTACTTGAGCCGATCCATGCATAGACGATAACAGGCACGATTGCCGCATATAGACCATAGACAGGTGGTAATCCTGCTAGTACTGCGTACCCTAGACTTTGCGGAATGACCAGTATACCTACCACTAAGCCTGCGACCACATCAGTCGGTAAAGTCGTGAGCTGGTAGTGACGCAACCAAGCAGGTATCAGACGGGTAGTGATAGAGGGCATATTTAAATAGTATCGTTTCAATTAAATATTAGTTTATAAGATCATGAGCTTGAAAGATCAATAATCTTAGCATTATTGCATCACTTTGCTTGAGCACAAAAGCGCTGATAGAGTAGCTGTAATACCGCCAAAGCATCGTCGCTTGCGATGCTGTAATAGATTTGCTTACCATCACGCCGCGTTGCCACTAGATTATCTTTACGCAAGATACCCAGCTGCTGTGAAAGGCTAGGTTGCCCAACACCAACGAGGCTTTCAAGCTCACTTACGCAGTATTCACCCTGAGTGAGCTGACATAATAGTAGTAAGCGATCAGGATGCGATAAGGACTTTAGCAGCTGGCTGGCTTGTGCTGACGCCTCCTGCATTTGTTTGGCAAGATCAATCGAAGCAAAATCAGTAGCGTCTGCGGTTGATTGCACATGATCTGATTGCGTTGAGGTGGCAGGATGGTTAGCCACTGAGGTCGAATTCATCAAAGCACACTCCTTGTAAAGTTCATAGATTATAGAGGTCACGAATCATAGAGATTGTTATTGTAAGGGAAAGAGCTATATATAAGCTATAAATAGTGAACATCAATAAGATAGCCATCAATTATATAACAAATTTTTAAAAATTATAGTTATTTACATTATATAAATTGATAAAGTGTAGTAGTGTTGTTATATTGGTATAACTAATTAAAATCAATGACCAATAATAATTTGATCAACATCAACATAGATAATGTCAGCATTCGATGACACTTTCAGATAATAGCGAGGCCGCCATGCAAGTCCACTCTTTTTTACATCAAGATACTGAGACTTATACTCATGTATTAGCAGATGTCACCCAGCAATTATGTGCAGTGATCGATCCTGTATTAGATTTTGATCCTAAGTCAGGACACACTGGCACGGCAGATATCGACTCTGTTATTGATTTTGTACGCGAGCAAGGGTGGCAGCTGGTATATATCATTGAGACCCATGCTCATGCCGATCATTTGTCGTCAGCCATGTATCTACAAGAGACTCTAGGTGGCGAGCTAGTGATGGGCAAATATATTACTGAAGTACAAAAGATATTCAAACAAATATACAACTTTGATAGCAGCTTTCGCACCGATGCCAGTCAGTTCGATATTCTGATGGATGAAGGCGATACTCTAGCGCTGGGCGACATAACTATTACTGCGATGCACGTACCTGGACACACGCCAGCTGATATGGCTTATATTGCAGCGGATAGTGACAAGACAGCGGTGTTCGTTGGTGATACGCTTTTTGCCCCAGATGTAGGTACTGCGCGTTGTGATTTCCCAGGCGGCGATGCCAAAACTTTATATCATTCTATTCAAAAGCTACTTGCTCTCAGTGACGACACCGTCATGTATTTGTGTCATGACTATCCAAGTCAAGGGCGTAAGCACTGTCCAACGACTACTGTTGCGGCGCAAAAGCTGACTAACATTCATGTCAAAGACGGTATTAATGAAGCAGAGTTTATTGAGATGCGTGAGCGCCGTGATGCCACTCTTGAGATGCCACGGCTGATCATTCCCTCAGTACAAGTCAACATCGATGCTGGACACTTACCTGCGCCTGAATCAAATGGCACTCGTTATCTAAAAATACCGATTAATGTCTTAGGGCAGTAAATAGCATCATAGATTAGGGGAATAGCCCTTAATTTTAATAGCAGTAGACACATTTTATATCTCACTTATTGAATTAATTTGAGGAATCAATTATGAAAGCTAATGTAGGCAGCACCGAAAGAACACTAAGGATCGTCGCAGGTATAATCATTATTGCTATTGGTATCTACTATAGCAGCTGGTGGGGCGTGATTGGACTAGTGCCTTTGTTTACCGGCCTATTCCGTTTTTGTCCCCTTTATACGATATTAGGTATGAATACCTGCAAGCGCTAAGCTGAGACGATAATAAAGATAGTTGCAAATCAGAAAGGGTCGGTAATATATAATGTTATCGGCCTTTTTAATTTATTAAGGTGGCAATCCTTCAGCCGTTGCCTAGCTCTAGAATAAAGGGAGAAAGTTGTGAATCCATATCAGCGTTATGTATTACCCAAAATGATTGATATCGCCTGCGGTACGAGTGCAGTGATGGCGTTGCGCGCCAAGATTATCCCGCAAGCCACAGGTGAAGTGCTAGAGATCGGCATCGGTAGCGGACTTAATTTGCCGTTTTATAACCCAGATACCGTCTCTGCTATTGTCGGAGTCGATCCAGCAGCACAAATGCAGAAGCTGGCGCGTACTCGGGCGGATGATATCGCTATTCCCGTTGAGATAATAGCCGTTGATGTGCAAGGCATTCACGCGGCGACAGATCGCTTTGATACGATTGTTATGACCTTTACGCTATGTAGTATCGCTGATCCAATAGCGGCGCTACAGGAGATGGCACGAGTGCTAAAACCCACAGGCCAATTGTTATTCTGTGAGCACGGCTTAGCACCTGATCTTACCGTTGAGCGCTGGCAACACCGATTGACACCTTTATGGAAGCCGTTAACCGGTGGTTGTCACTTAGATCGTAATATTCCAGCACTGCTGGCGGCAGGTGGCTTTGAGGTTGTAGCGTTGAGCGAGGCATATCTATCAGGGCCGCGCGCGCTTACTTATATCTATAGTGGGCAGGCGCGTCCATCGACTTAGCGTTGGGGTTTGATATATATAATTTTAGATGATATAACTTTACTATTATTTTTGTAATAAAACAGGAGTCATTTTATGAGCGACCAAGCTATGCATATCGTGTGCACTCATTGCCAAGCGACCAACCGAGTCCCTAGCGCGCGTCTAAGCGCTGCTCCTAACTGCGGTAAATGTAGCAAGCCATTATTGACCGCAAGTGCCTATGAGCTAACCGCGCAAACGGCTCATAAAGTGATTGCAAAAAATGAGGTGTTAACCGTCGTCGATTTTTGGGCGAGCTGGTGTCAGCCCTGTCTAATAATGGCGCCACAGTTTAAAACAGCAGCGAGTCAATTACCGCAAGTGGTCTTCGCCAAGCTGCAAACCGATAAATACGAGCAAGCCGCTGCGCCTTATAATATCCGCAGTCTACCGACGATGATCGCGTTCAGAGGCGGCCGTGAGATAGCGCGACAGTCAGGTGCATTATCCAGTGGGCAAATCGTGCAGTGGGTGCAGAGCTTACCGTCATGATGAAGGTATGATTGTCTGTAATCTAAATACAAGAAAGCCAATACGTTAATAGCGTATTGGCTTTTTCATTATTGGTATAAAAACGTTTTAAAACTCACTCTCAGGAATGGAGTAAGTTTGCATATTACCGTCGGATACTTTGTACAAAGTCATTGTTATTTCACTAAACCTTAAACCATCATAATCTTGATATTCTTCTATAGGAACAGATTCAGACTTTGATATGGAATTATTTTCAAGATCTTTGTAGCGAACATCATAATTGCCAGCAGTAATATTACGAAGATTAAGTCCACCACCCCCTGGAATATAGAAGTGACGTACCGCTTGAGGTTCTATACTATCCAAATAATAAAGTTTACCAAAAATGGCCTCGGTATTTCGACTATTATCAATAGTCAGTATAGATGCTCCACTGTCATTAAATTGAGGATAACCTGCTACATATCCTGCTGAAGATGGGAAGAGTTGACCGTTAGGAGCATGAGTTGTGTAGCTTGGGAGCGATGTTTTCTGTACTTCACTAGTGTCGTTATATAAATTTTCTGATGAGTAATCTGTATATTCGTCTGAATATAATGCAGCCTCGTTTAATTCGTCCTGAGCATCTTGTACCTCTTGCTGCGCATCAGATAAGTCTTCTGCTGCGTTATATGAATTAGAGTCTTCAATGTATGTTAAAAATAAATTAACTAAAATTATTGCAATTACTATATAAAATGTAATTTTGAAAGCTCTTACAAGTAAAGGCTTTATTCTTGAAGACAAAGTACTTAAGTATGCTCTCACACCACTAAATGAAATTGAATCTGGAATATTAATTACAACAGTATTGTTTTTCCGTTCAGAATTACTTGTAGCAGATTCGTTTGAACTCTGACTATAGCTTTTCTCTCTGTATGTCTGGTTAATTTTTTGCTCATAATCTAATAGTTGCTTATCATATTTATTCCGTTCAACAGGATTTGATAAAATACTATATGCTTCATTAAATTGCTGAATCATACGCTCAGCATTTGGATGAGCATTTCTATCAGGATGATATTTTTGACATAAAGATTTAAAGGCAGCTCGTATAACTTCTTGAGAGGCATTTCTAGACACCATCAAAACATCATAATAGGTATTAATGCTATTCATAAATCATCTTATTTAGTAAGTATGAATTGGATGGGAGCTGTTCTTACTCACCATAAACCTTTAGACCGTTAGCAAAGCTACAACGCTGAATGCGAGCTGATTGCACGATAGCGTCACGCTCACCATACAGTCGTGATAATTTGGCATCGCGCGCTTTATTATCGTTACTTTGACCTACGCCAAAGCTAATATTAGGGGAGATACCCCAACGACCAGCGGAGATACCGACACCGACACCCGAAGTTGATAGGGTTGAGCGCTGCTTGCTAGTACCCTCAACGTAACGCTCTACACGATTGTACTCTTGAACGAGCGACTCACAGTTATAGCCTTGATAAGTGCTCGGTGGCACGTACTGTGGCGTAAGATTACCGCTAGTGGCACAGCCTGATAGGCCAAATATGCCAGCAGCTGCTAATAGCGAAGCTGTAGTAAGGTTTTTCATAATGGCTCCATAGGGTAAAATAGTGCTAAGGTGTTGACTTTATTTAAGATATATTGTTTGTTACCTATTTTAAAATAGCAAAAATAAGCGCTTTATGATACTAAAAACGTAGAATAGTAATCAAAGATTAATCTCTAAATCAAAAAAACTTTAACTGATAATTTAAAATAATAACTTAAAACCAAAACTTAAAATAAGTTCTCAGGTTTGACATAAGCTAAAGTCACAATGCCAGCATAAGCGATGGCAGCGATAAGAATACCAACTTTGCTTTGGCTAGGCGTGGCCTGTCCATCAAAGGCCTTTACACTGGAACTGATAGCAGCTACTAACAAAATAATCTTAGCAAACACCCATTGCACAGGTGCCTGAGCACTCATCAATTGCATTAGCATCCAAGCGCCTGTGACAATAGCTAGCGCATAGAGAATATGAGTGGCGATCTTGATCGGCCGCGCCGCTTGTTTATTGGCGCTTAGCACTAAGTAGCTTTGATAAACAAACACGCCAATCAATAAAAATACCAATAGCATATGCAAATGTTTCATGAAAAATAATTCCTATAATGGCTAACGGTCGTGACTGTATTTATAAAGTAAAACCACATCTAAGTAGATGAAGATAAGAGTCTAAATATAAGGGTTTCAAAGAGCTATTTATTTTGACCTGCACATAGGGGGCTATCAGGGCTTACGCCTTGCATTTGCCATTCATCAGGGGTGTATGCATGAATCGCTAGTGCGTGGACACTGCCACCCTTAGAGGTCAATAGCTCAGCTACAGCTTCATAAACCAATTGATGCCGCGCCACAAGACGCTTACCAGTAAAGTCTGAGCTTACGATAGTGAGCTTAAAGTGGCTCTCTTTTCCCTCAAAATAACCGGCATGATCCACAGATTCGTTAATCAGCTCAAGGTGCTCAGGGTGCAGGGCTTGTAGCGCTTGATTTAAGGCGGTTGCAGTAGGCGTTATCATAGTAGTCCTCAAGCTGTAAAATATAGATGATTATAAGCGTATTATTATAACAGATACCATAGCCGTAGCCTTCGCTACAAAATAAACCATCGAGCAGAAAAATAGAGCATAAACTCCCATTTATACTCTATTACATTCATATCACTGTTAGTAATGGCTACTTTTAGCTTGTTAGCCTTTCAGATTAGTAACTAGCGACGTGACTTTTGATACAAAGGCATCACTTTAGGCATCAAAGCTTGCAGCTGAGCAATACGATTGCTACTAGTAGGGTGAGTACTCAAAAACTGCGGTGGCTCGCCTTGGCTGGCGCGTTGCATTTTTTGCCATAAGGTTATCGCCGCTTGCGGGTTGTAACCTGCACGCGCCATCAGTTCAAGACCGAGCTGATCTGCCTCAGACTCTTGGGTGCGACTGTGAGGACGACTTAGGCCTAAATCACCAGCAACGCCTGCTAATTGGGCTTGGCCTTGTGATAGACCAAATATGCTAGCCGCGACACCGATACCCGTTTGCGTCGCGTACTCACGCGATAGACGCTCACGAGAGTGCTCACGCAAGGCATGTGATATCTCATGACCCATGATAGACGCGATTTCATCATCAGTCAGGTTTAGTCGATCAATAATGCCAGAATAGAACATGATTTTGCCACCAGGCATGACAAAGGCGTTTAGCTGCTCAGACTTAATGGTGTGCACTTCCCAATTCCACTTTGCCGCGTCAGGACGATAAGTGCCGACTTGTCCAACCAAACGATTAGCAATACCTTTAAGGCGATCTAGTTGTGCCTTATTAGTGTCAAGAACACCTTTTGCACGAGCTTCTTGAATACTTTGCGCGTAGCTTTGCGCTGACATCTGCAAAACTTCCTCGCTTGAGACCAACAACAACTGTTGGCGATCAATACCTGTTGCACCACCACTAGTAGTACTAGTACAACCTGATAAGCTCAATGCTGACAGCGAGGCTGCCATAATTGTCGTAGTCAGTAATTTTTTCATAATAAGTCCTCAAAGTTTAGATAAAATGAAACAGTACAAAATAATTATTAGAGATTAGACTATATAGGTATAGTGAGTAATAAGTATAGTGACAATAAGTATAATAGCTGTGTACCCATGAAACCAATAGAGTAAAAGTAACAATACAGTATAGCCTTGTAAATGAATATCGTTGAATATTAGTAATTTTAAAGCTGTGCAACGATAGGTAAGTCAACAATGGCTACTGCGCTAAAAGTAAAGTTTTTTGATAGTTGTTAATATTCCTTAAAAGATACGCTACAACGAAAATAATTTTAAAATAATTTTTATCGGTTCAACTATAAATATCTTGCTAAATAGAGTACGAAATCAATTGATTAGCCTGATCTGAACTTAATCTAATGAGAGTGTGAAACTGTCATTTTTATTTAAAAGCAAAAAAGGGGTTGACACATTCTAAATAATTGCTAAAATAGCCAGCCTATCAAGACGGTGTTACTAATAGCATTTATTGATATATGCGGGAATAGCTCAGTGGTAGAGCATAACCTTGCCAAGGTTGGGGTCGAGAGTTCGAATCTCTTTTCCCGCTCCAAATATGGCTACAGTGTTTCAGGTACTGGGTATTTTAAATACCTAATCTATAGACACTTAGCAAAAGCCTCACATTCTTATCGGGAATGTGAGGCTTTTTTTGGTCTAGATTTTATGGCTAATAAGCATTGTTAGTCTGTTGACTGACAATGCTTATTAATCTACCTCTTTATTAGTCTACTTTTTTGTTAATTACTCGACAATCTGCAAACGTTTCGCTAAGGGTAGCGTATTCTTTTCAAAGTCATCAACCATACGGTTCAACTCTTTGATATTGTCTTTTTCCTCTTGCAAAGTATTGCCATCTTTTAGTAGCAACTGATTGTTCTTTTTCAGTGCTTGCCAAGCATAATCGACCCATTCTTGTCTTGATTTTTTGCCTTGTATATACGCATATAAGAAGATCAGTGGGAATCTACCATAAGTCAACGCGCTACCTGTCAATGGACTGACTAATGCCGTTAGCTCAGGGCTCACTAGACTTTGTTGCATCAAATAAGTATTAAGCTTGCGACACTGTTCACGTACCGACTCAATGATATCGTTGTCTTGTACTAGTATTATCGCACCTTGACTATGCAAAATAGCCAGCGACTCAAATAACCAGTTTTGCTGAAAATCATCGGGTAGCTTATTTTGCAGATCAGCAACTTGATGTATCTTATGATCACTCAATAGATCGACGACTTTTTGATAAATATCATCACGCAGTGTCACTGTGCCAATACTGCCTTTGACTTCAAATTTTATATTTTCGGCGTTGGATAGCATCATAAAACGTAGCTGATGCCACGTCTGTTCAGACTTAGCGGTTGAGATATTACGTGCGCCTTTGACCCAATAATCACGGCGAAACTGCTTGTTGTGAATGTAGTCTTTGACGCTCTGAGTAAACATAGGGTCGTCTATGCTGTTGATAAACTCGCGCTGATCTGCGGTGTAGTTGCTAGGTGCATAATCCTCCAAAAAACTTGCCGAACACGCAAAATTGGTTTTAGTCGGTGATAACCAATCAGCCATCTCAGAAAAATACATCGGCTGCCAATCACGATTGAAGTACTCATGCGCCAGATAGTTAGGGTTTTGTTTACTGATAGCATCTAAGCGCTCAGGGATAGACGGTACTTGCTGTACTAACGGCTGACACAATTTGAGCAAATCTTGGGTAAACCCGATAGAGGCTTTGACTCGCTTACCAATGCCTTGGCTACGGCTACCATGCATATGATCATGCTCAGTGAGCATATGGCGAATAGGCGAGGCAGCTGACCAGCCAGGCAAGGTATTATAACTGATATAAAGTACACCGCCAACTTTTAGCTTACGACGTATAAAATCAGTGATGATAGCGCGGTTTTCATTAGAGACCCAAGACCAAATACCGTGCAATCCAATAAAGTCAAAGTCTGGTAAGTCGTCACGACTGCAAAACTCACTGAACGACTGATCATAAAGGTGAGCGTTACTGCCTGAGACATTAGACAACTCTTGCGCAAAGCTGGCTTGAGAGGGATTAAAGTCTGTGCCGTACCATTCAATGTCTGAAGCTGCTGCATGGGCGTTGATGGATACGCCTTGACCGAAGCCAAGCTCGCAAGCGGTAGTAAATTTTGGCGCCTCTAACCCTGCCATCAAAAAGGGAATTTTGACACTGTTGGGATTAAGTTCTGCATAATATCCATAAGTATAGCCAATATCGCTAACGTAGCCTTCTGACCAGTTTGCCATGCTTGTATCCTTGTGTGCATTGAGTTCATTATTTGAGCTGCTATGAAATACTAACAGTAATTCATAAAAATTGGGAAAGGGTTTATTATTTTTTATCCCAAAACACCTAGGACAAAGTGAAAGCTGTTTCAATAATAGGTGGTCTCAGCCGTTAAATAAATTGTTAATAGACAAACGGTTGAAATCAAGGGCTGAGCATGAGACTCGATTCCAATTCGGTTAGAGCAAACCTGTTGGTAAATTAATATTTTCGCAACCTTTATTACCTATGTTAATGGTGGCGGAGTGCAAACGCTGGATCAATAAGCAATCTAGTTTCTCTACTTAATAGATTAGTAGTCAATAAAAAAGCGCAATGCCTATTCTAAAAGGAGTTGCGCTTTTTTTGTCAAAATTAAATTTGTATGCAAATTTATGATTAAGCTGTTTGCTTGTCTCTATCACTCATTAAGCTATTGACTACCCAAGCAGGGCCAATCAATAAAAACTGTAAATCTTCAAAAAATGATGGCTTTTTACCTTCAATCTTATGACCGACGAACTGCCCAATCCAAGCAACAACAAAAACAGCTGCCCAGACTTTAAAGCCTATCGGTAGTATTGCCATCACACTTAAGCAAATGAGTATAAATATACCCATCGCTAAAAATAGTGATGTTGAAAGCTGCATATAGAATAATAAGACTAAAGAACTCAGCACTAGCGTAAACCAAACGGATAGCGACATGCCCATACCTAAGATGCTGACAAAGATAGTGGGCACAGCGAGCCAGTGAATCTTTTTATTGACGAGGTTTTGGTGGCTAACCGCGTATTCAGTGAGCCACTGCTCTAAGGAGCGTTTGGACATTCTGGGTTGACGGCTACGAGACATACTAACCTCCTTGTTAGTGAAAAATGAATTGAGCTATCGTTTAGTTGTAGCACTATTTCAGTCTGCATACCATTTTATCTCATAAACCGCGCAGTCATAAGGCTCTGTTATCACGCTGTTTTCAGGGCGTCCTGCTCGCTTCGATACCATTCATACAGCCCAACGAAAGAATTGACCTGATAGACCATCGTTTGAATAGCAAAGATATAATTACCTGACATTAAGTTCACGGTCAACCATACAAAGTTAGAGATAATCCACAGCCACCAGTTAAAGGAGTAGCGTAATATCATGGCCGCCTGCGCGGTAATCGATAATATAAAAGCGATAACGTTAATCCAAAAAAACGAGATAAAACCTAAAAATAAGCTATTGTCATCTTCAACGACGCCGTAGCCATAGCTGGCGAGTAAATCATTAATCGTAGGGAATAAAGCTAGGCCTATGACCATAAAGGTAAGCGTAATCAGCCAAACCCACTTATTGGCCGATTTAGGTATCATATCGCCATCAGCGTCAGTATTCTTAGTCCAATAAAATAGCCCATAAAGGTGAGTAAAAAAGTTAAATAATGGCGCTAGCATCAAGCCGACTGAACCCGCTGTCCCCTGTACGATCACCTCACCAGCGGTCGCACCCATACCAAAGCCGTTGCCCAGTATGTTTTTACGAAACGATAGCGATACAACGCAGACTAGCCCTACAAATGACACACCCAAATAGAACCAATCAAGTCCAGTATGCTCAGTGGTCAGCCAAAACCCTGACGATAACGCTAGTACGCCTGCAATAAACCAAGCCACTATCCATTGTAGCGCCCACTTCCCTGTAATATTATCCAATAGCTGAATGCGCATTTTTTTTATTATCCTTAAAATTTCAACGGTTATCTTTTAATTATAGTTTTATGGTTTATTTACTAATTGATTTGCCATAAACGTACTCATCAATAAAAGCTACTGCCTCGAAATAACGAGCATCATAATCTGGCTTATCTATCAGATGTGGCTCAATGTTATGACGATCAAAGATATCAATGAGTCGCTGCTCAAAGCGTCCACGCGATGCCACGTCTCCTAATGAGCGCATGCCATCAGCGACCCAAGGCATATTATTATCGAGCATAATCGTATAATCTAAGCGAAACTCATTAATACAAGCACTGACGAAAGGCTGATTGCGCCCTTCATATTCCTCACAAAATGCCTGCGTGGTGACAAAGTCCGTATCGATAATCGTTATAGGCGCAGTAGCACGGGCCTTGGCCTCCCGTATAGCTTGCGCATGATTAAGAGCGATCGGCGCATAATCGCTATATTGTAGCCCAACCTCGCTACCACCCAAATCCGTCCCAACATAGAGCCGTCCCATCTCTAAGGCAAAGCTGGCCCCGTAATAGTTAGCCAGTTTATGCACTAAGGTGGTCTTGCCTGAGCTTTCACCACCGACGATAGCTACAGTCTTAGTATAGTCACCACGCGCCTCTGGATGAATAGCTGACCAATGCGCTATTGGATTGCGAGCGATAGCATAAGAGTCAAACTCTGATTGCAATGGAGTAGTGATGATCTGCATTGATAGCTGCGCGCGTACACCATCTTGTGCTAAGGGATGATTCTCTGCCATAAACAGCACTGCGTCTGTAGGCAAGCTTAGCTGCTGAGTTATCTGCTGTAATTTTGCATTGCTTGCTGCTATATCGACAGCCACCTTATCAAAGCTTTCATGTAGTGGCAGCGCCATTGTCTTTGTCGTATAAATATGGATAAAAGGCAGATCAGCACAAGCCATCTGCAACCAGCGTGCTTTATCTTGCAAAGTAATATGAAAGTCTAGATGCGGGGAAGGGTGCTTAGTGATGATAATATGCAGCTCTTTAGCTTGTCCCGCTGCCGCTAGAATACTACGCATCTGTCCTAAATGTAGCGGTTCAAAATGTCCTATCATTATGCCAGTATCGTACATACGATTTCCTATGTTCTAAGTGCGTGTTTTAAGTGCAGGTTTTGACTATAGATTTGAAGTGCAAATTTTGGTTTAAGCTTGTCTATTGTGTACTAATAATAGTTAACAATCGGCAAGATTAATAATTTATGTGCATGGTATAAAGGTTTGCGTATTTATACAGGTAGGTTATTGTAAATAGGGCTACTTTGACTGTAGATATTCGTAAAAGTTAAAAAATATACAATCACGACCACTATAAAATGTTGATTTTCAACCCTTTGTACAATTTGCGGCAATTATACTGTGGCAATAAACAGGTAACAAAGCCATTCTTGAAACATTTTGAAATAACTATTTAAAATCAGCAGCTTACAAGCGATAATGACAGGGTAGAGCAACTTTAGTTAGCATAAATTCACAAAGCATGCCTACACTATCAACAGATAATTAAGCATAAGTTGCTATACTTAGTCGTAAGTTAAGCAGAACCGATAGGAGTATAAATTTGACCAACTCTTCAAACAAGTTAGCAAAGTTACATCGCTCAAGGAACAATCGTATTTTAGCGGGGGTTATGGGTGGTATTGCAGAATACGTGGGATGGTCACCGTTTTGGGTTCGAATTTTATTTGTGGTGATATCATCGTTAAGTGCGGCAGTTCCAGGTATCTTAATTTATATCATATTGTGGTTCGTCATGCCCAAAGCAACTAGTCAATCTTATCAATAGTCGTGTCTTATAAGCAAAGTTAACGTTTTAGAAAAAAGCTTCACCAAAAACAAAAAGCCTGTTCAAACAGGATACTGTATTACACTTTTCCTCCTACCCAAATGTTTATTCATTTGGGTATTTTTTTGCTGCCTTCGTAAAAATTAGTTAGGGTAAATATAGCTAAAATAGCCATTTTTTAGTAAGGTAGACAGTTAAACCAATACTTAGCCATACAGAGCTAAATAGTTTTTAATAATGTTGATTCAAGCTTTGTCTCACTCTATTCATTCCACAGCGATTTTCCTATGACTTCCCAAGCTATAAACTCTCAAACTTTAACTTTTCAAGACTTGATCTTAACGCTACAAAATTACTGGGCTTCCAAGGGCTGCGTAGTCTTGCAGCCTTATGACATGGAGGTCGGTGCAGGTACTTTTCATACCGCAACCTTCTTGCGCTCTTTAGGTCCTGAGCGCTGGAACGCCGCTTATGTACAGCCTTCACGCCGTCCAACAGATGGGCGCTATGGTGATAACCCGAATCGCTTGCAGCACTATTATCAGTTTCAAGTGGTACTCAAGCCTAATCCGCCTAATATTCAAGAGCTATATTTGGACTCGTTGAGGGCGATCGGCATTGATCCGCTGATACATGATATACGATTTGTAGAAGATAACTGGGAGTCGCCGACGCTTGGTGCGTGGGGACTGGGTTGGGAGATTTGGCTTAACGGTATGGAAGTCACCCAGTTTACGTATTTCCAGCAAGTCGGTGGTATTGAGTGCTTCCCAGTAACGGGTGAGATTACTTATGGTCTTGAGCGCTTGGCAATGTATGTGCAAGGCGTCGATAGCGTTTATGATCTAGTCTGGGCGGATGGTGAATTTGGGCGAGTCACTTATGGCGATGTGTTTCATCAAAATGAAGTTGAGCAGTCAACCTATAACTTTGAACACGCTGATGTACCGAAGATGAGCGAGTTTTTTGACTTTTATGAGGCGCAAGCTGATAAGTTAGTGGCTGAGGGTTTACCACTGCCTGCTTATGAGATGGTGCTAAAAGCCTCACATGCCTTTAATTTATTGGACGCGCGTGGCGCGATTTCAGTTACTGAACGTCAGCGTTTTATCCTGCGAGTACGTACGCTAGCGCGCAAAGTGGCACTAGGCTATGTCGAGGCGCGCGCTAAGCTTGGCTTCCCACTAGCCGATGATGAACATCGCCAAGCCGCTTTGGATAAGTACTTGCCAAAAGCTGATGAGCAAGCTGATAAACAAAATAATGATAACAAACCTGCCAAAAACAACAACGATAAATAGGAGCATCCCATGAGTACGATTTTGTTTGAGTTGGGGTGTGAAGAGCTGCCGCCAAAAAGTCTAAAACCCCTACGTGATGCGCTACAAACCAGCGTTACGGATCAGTTAAAAAATGCTGACATTAGCTTTGAGAGCATCAGAGCCTTTGCTGCGCCGCGCCGCTTGGCACTACAAATTCAAGGCATTAGTGAAAAGCAGCCTGATCGTAGCGAGCAAAAGCGTGGACCTGCGATAAAAGCGGCATTTGACGCGGAGGGTAATCCAAGCCGCGCCGCTATTGGTTTCGCCAAGGGTTTAGGTATTGATCCAAGTGAGCTTATCACTATCAACACGGATAAAGGCGATTACGTCGGCTACGAGCAAACCATTCACGGGCAAGCGGTCACTGAGCTACTACCACAGATATTGCAAACCGCGTTGGATAATCTGCCGATTGCCAAGCGTATGCGTTCGGGCAGCTCAAGAGAGGAGTTCGTGCGTCCCGTACAGTGGGCGGTCTTGATGCAAGATGACCAGCTCGTTGAAGCGACGATTCAAGGTCAGCAAACAGGCACTCAAACGCGCGGTCATCGTTTTCATAGTCCCGATTATCACGCTATTGACCATGCCGATAATTACGAGTCGCTGCTGCAAAGCTTAAAAGTTATTGCGAATTTTGATAAGCGTAGAACGCTGATTAATAATCAAGTAAAAACTTTAGCCGATCAGGTGAATGCAAAGGCAATCGTGCCACAAGAGTTGCTCGATGAAGTGACCGCGCTAGTTGATTTCCCTATTGCATTGCGCGCAAGTTTTGAGCCGCGGTTTTTGCAAGTGCCACAAGAGGCACTAATCTCAACTATGCAAGCCGATCAAAAGTATTTTTGCTTGACCGACAAACAAGGCAAGCTGCTACCGTACTTTATATTTATAACTAATATCGAATCCAAAGACCCCAACCAAATTGTTGAAGGTAATGAGAAAGTCGTCCGTCCTCGTTTAGCTGATGCAGAGTTTTTCTTCCTGCAAGATCAAAAACAGCCTTTATTTGCATTAACTGAGAGCCTCAAGACACGAGTATTTCAAGATAAGTTAGGCACTATCTGGCAAAAGTCCGAGCGTATTGCCAAGCTAGCTGCTTTTATCGCAACCCTCATGCTAGAGCAAGGTGTGCAGATCGATATCGATGAGACCGTACGCGCAGCTATACTGTCCAAGGCTGACTTAGCAAGCTCGCTAGTCGGCGAATATCCTGAGTTGCAAGGGATTGCAGGTACTTATTATGCCCGCTTAAATAATGAGCCTGAAGCCGTTGCTGCCAGCTTGCAAGAGCAGTATCTGCCCAAGTTCAGTGGTGATGTGCTACCACAAACGCCAATTGGTATCTGTCTGGCACTGGCAGACCGTTTGGACACGCTAGTAGGTATTTTTGCTATCGACCAAGCGCCAACAGGCTCAAAAGATCCGTTTAGTTTACGTCGCTCAGCCATTGGTATTCTACGTATTTTAATCGAGAAGCAGCTGCCCATTAACTTAGTAGCGCTCGTTGAGCAGGCGATTAAGAATTACTCTAGCGCTGATAATGATGCCACTATTAAGATGGGTGATACCTTTACTCAAGTCATCACCTTTTTGAATTCACGCTATCGGGCGATGTACACTGAGCAGGGTGTCAGTGTCGATACTATTCAGGCAGTACAAGCGATTAATCCGCACATGCCGCTAGATTTTGATCAGCGTATTCGCGCGGTGCAAGCCTTTAGTGAATTGCCGCAAGCCTCTAAGCTGGCCGACTCTAATAAGCGTGTGGCTAATATTTTGGCTAAGTCCGAGGCGCAAGTGGCTGATAATATCGATGAGTCGCTATTGTCTGAGCCTGCCGAGCAACAGCTGTATCGTGCAGTGGGCCAAGCACAGGCAGCATTAGCGCCTTTACTTAAAGAGGCTGATTACACCCAAATCTTGCAAAAGCTTGCGAGTCTAGATGAGCCACTGACGCAATTCTTTGATGATGTGATGGTGAATAGTGAAGATGCTGCACTCAAAGGCAATCGCTTAGCACTGCTCAAACAAGTACGAGCATTATTCTTAACTGTGGCTGATATTAGTGAACTACAATTATAAATAATACCAAAACCAAAGAGTACGATTGACATTGTTAAACTTGCTAAGTCTACTAGATGTATTACTTGCACAAGTTTGCCGCGCCACTCTAATTTTTGGGAATGGTATAAGCTAGCTACACTCACTGACTCTGATAGCTCACATTGCAGAGCATAAAAAATGGCGCTGCTACTTATCATCAAGGCCGCGCCGTTTTTTATAGCAAATGGTTTTATTTGAGCTAATAATTGTGCTGATAGGTCAATTTACAGTAAACTTTAAGCTATGGTCATAATCGTTAACAGGTATTCAAAGGAGCATTGCCGTGTTTGCTGTTGTTATTATAATTATCATAGTCTGGATCTGCATGTGGCTCTTTTATAAAGTCATGTACCCGCGTGCGCCTAGGAGTATGATGCCGCAAAAAGGCGATGTGACAGAGCCGCGTCATTGCGACTTTTGTGGTCACAGCTTAGCCGAATATCGCGGAGTACTAGAGACCAATGCTATAGTACCTGAGTCTACTATCATTGACGCGGATACTAATGATAGGGCAGATAATACGCTGTTTTTCTGCAATTATGAGCATCAAGCCGACTTTCATGCAGGTAGGAGCTATCAGCCCTAAGCGCATTATTCACTGGAGAGCACTTTAAGCTTAGCAAATACTATTTATAATATAGACTGAGCGTCCGCTATTACTTTATTCAATAAAGCTTCGGTTTGATCAGAATCTTGCTTACGTGTGACATCCATTTTATTATTGGCATGAATCTTTTCATATAAGTTTAAGCACGCTAATACCAATAGATTTTCTTGCTTTAGATTTGGCGATTCTCGCTTGATATTGACCGTAAAGTCGTTGATATAGTAGACAGCTTCTCGTAATTCGCTCTCCTCATTGACAGGGCAGAAGACGCTATAATTGACTCCAGCGATGGCGATATCGACCTTTTTCATTGCCGCTTCAGGCTTTGCTGCTGTTTTAGAAGTGGCACTGCTATTAGCTTTGTTAGCTGTGCTTTTACTGGCTGAAGCACTAGCATCAGTAGCCGAGCTTGTAGTGGACGCTGACTTATTAGCATTATCTGTTTTTGGCTCATTAGCCTTAGTTTGATCTGATGCCACAATTTTTGTCGGCGGCATTTTTTTATCGTCAAAAGTATTATCAGTCATAAAAAATCCTACAGTGTTTTAAAATATAATGAGAATAAAGTTAATTCAGTAGTTGTTAATCTAAGCTTAACTCTCCATCTGATCGATACGAGTTAGACGCTGGAGCACCACTTGAGTACGTTCAGCTGCTAGCTGGTTTTTTTCTTGCAAGTCATGATTTTGCTGCTGTAGCTCACCATTTTGTTGAGCAAGCGACTCATTTTTCTGTTGCAAATCTTTATTTTTTTGCTGCAAATCAGCTAATTGAGTGTGCAGCTTGTCTTGCTCTTCACCTATCATATGATGAGCTTCAGCTAGGCTTTGATAGCGATTATCCAGATCATTGAGTTGTTTTTTACTGGCATCACGTTCAGCAAAGCTAGTATCAAGCTTAGCCTTTAGCGCGGATAGCTCTTTTGGATCAGTATTAGGCTTTTGTTTGAGGGTATTTAGCTCATCACTGACCAGCTGATACTGCTTTTTGATATCGAGTACCATTTTTTCTAAGACTTTTAGGTGTTCATACATAGTCAGTTTCTATCCTTAACCAGTAGGGTGTGAATGAATTTATAGTTATCCGTTTAATAATGCCATAGGTGACCGCATAATAGCTATATCAACACCGTAATTCATCAACAAACTCACAGCCCTCTATATTGCCAATAATACTTTATATAACAGATAGCTTATTTGTTATAAGTGTTTTTTGGCGACTTTTAGTAGTCACTATTGGGTAATTAATAATAATTAGGATAATTTTATGAATGATAACATTTCAGGCTGGAACACTTGGTTAACAGTCTTTGAAGAGTGGACGGATGTGAGCATCAGTGAGTTGCATGGACTGATGACAGGCCTTATGACGGCTTGTGATGCGCCAGATAGTGAAGGCTGGGCGAGAGTACTTGAGGAGCTAAGCTTTGCGCCGCTGCCAGAGCCTGCCTTGACGCTATTGACGGAAGAGGCTGAGGACACCGTATTTCAACTTAAAGATAAAGACGATGCTTATGCCTTTACGCCCTTGGTTCCTGATGATGAACATGATTTATACGAGCGCGTAATGGCACTGAAACAGTGGGCGAATGGTTTTATGACCGGCTTTGGCATTACCGATTGTCGTTTGACGGCTGAAGAGAATGAAATGCTGACTGATTTGGCAAAGATTGGCGCTATTAGACTAGAAGATGAAGAAGACTTTGAAGGTGGCGAGGAGTCCTACCTGCATATTTATGAGTTCGCGCGTATGGTTCCTGTCAGCTTTGCTACCCGCACCCGCAAACCTGTAAAAGATATCGCGTTGATTGCAGGCCTAGCCATCGATGCCAAAACGGCTAAAGAGCAGCAAGCAGAAAGTCAAGTCGCTAATGGTAAGCCAAATAATAAGCCAAAATCTATACCGCCTGTGTTAGATGTTATGAATCAGCATAATCCGTCTTAATATTGGCTATTACAGTATGGACGTAGATAATCATAAGTGGGAGTATAAAATGCTAAACGATAAGGATAAAAAGCATTTGCAGCGCTGTATTGAGCTGGCAGCCGAAGCTTTAGCAGCAGGCGATGAGCCTTTTGGTAGCGTACTGGTGGACGCTGATGGCACAGTGATGAATGAGGATCGTAATCGTGCTAATACGGTCGATGCCACTTATCATCCAGAGACTGCGGTCGCGCGCTGGGCGGCGCAAAATATGACTGCCGATGCTCGTACGCAAGCGACGGTTTATACCTCAGGTGAGCACTGTGCGATGTGCTCGGCGGCGCATGCTTGGGCAGGTCTTGGACGTATCGTCTATATCAGCTCCTCTAAGCAGTTAGGCGAGTGGATGGCGGAGATTGGCGCAACATCGAGCTCACCAATTAGTAGTTTATCTATCCAAGAAGTTGCACCTAATATACCAGTTGAAGGGCCGATTGCAGGCTTAGATGAACAAGTTAAAGCGTTGCAAATACGCGCTCAAAAGCGAAATTAGTGAGTCTAAGCACTACTTATGTTTGTTAGATTTGATAAGTTAAAAGGGACGTCCAATGGCTGTAACAACTAGTAAAATTGAAGAAAACCTATGCAATGATATGAAAAATTATCCTCAAAACAGTATCGACTGGCTGACGCGTTTGATTGGCTTTGACACCGTGAGTCGTCATTCAAATATAGCTTTGATTAAAGATGTGCAGGCTTATTGTGAGCAGTTAGGCTTAGCAGTCGATTTAACTTTTAATGCAGCGCAAGATAAAGCCAATCTATTCGTCACCGTACCAGCAGGTAAAAATGCCGATGTGGTAAATGGCGGGCTGGTGCTATCGGGTCATACCGATGTCGTACCTGTCGATGGGCAAGATTGGAGCTCTGATCCGTTTACCGCTACTATTCGTGGTGACAAGCTTTATGGGCGCGGATCATGCGACATGAAAGGCTTTATCGCTTGTGCATTAATGCTATTACCTCAAGCTGTTGAGCTGTCTAAGGCTGGTAAGTTAAAACGTCCTATTCATTTGGCTTTATCATTTGATGAAGAGGTAGGCTGCCTGGGCGCGCCACTCATCTTGGCTGATTTGGCTGCGCGTGGTATCCAGCCTGATTACTGTATCGTGGGCGAGCCAACTTTGATGACAATGGTGGTGGCGCATAAAGGCATTGCGGTATATCGTTGTCGCGTCCATGGCAAGTCTGCTCATTCATCATTGACTACTCAAGGCGTCAATGCCATAAGTTATGCTAGCAAAATGATCGGCTTTGTCGATGATTTGGCTGAGCAATTAAGCCATCGTGATGATAGCGATGCGCTGTTTGATGTGCCGTACTCGACGCTATCAGTCGGTACAATACAAGGCGGCACGGCAACTAATATTGTCCCGAATCTATGCGAGTTTACCTTTGATTATCGTAATCTGCCGCATATGACGCAAGACGATATATTGACGCCTATTCAAAGTAGAATCGCTGAGCTGAACGCACAGATGCAAGCGCGCTCGGCCGATACAGGTATTGAGCTACAGCATCTAGAGAGCGTGCCTGCCATGACTGATAATACCAATGATGAGCTGCAAAAATTGATAGCTGCATTGGTTGACGATGACAAGCGTCATAAAGTCGCTTATGCCACTGAGGGCGGGCAGTTTACTGATGCAGGTATTCCAACGATCATCTGCGGTCCAGGTAGTATTGAGCAAGCCCATAAAGCCGATGAGTATGTTGCGCTTAGTGAGCTTGAGCGCTGCGATGTTTTCCTGCAACGTTTGCTAGAGAGTTGTATAGTTGATTGATTTGTACTTTGGAATCGGTGTGTTACGCTTGAGCTAACCCACCTTACGCCAAGTATTTTAGATAGAGTTATTGCTGTGAAATACACCGTCATTATGGCGGTGTTTACTTTTTTATATTTGTAGTATTTTTAATTAATAAACTAGGGGTTCGTCGATGTCTTGGCATCTATTTGCAGTATTCTTCGCTAGCACTTTTTTTATATCGGCAACGCCAGGCCCCAATATGCTGTTGGCGTTTCAATATGGCATGAATTATGGGGTAAAACGTACTATATGGACGCTAGCAGGTCTAAGCCTTGGGCTATTTATGCTGCTTCTATCTACGCTACTAGGACTGGATGTTATCAGTCGCCAACAGCCTTGGGCTTTAGAGGTTATCAAGACAATCGGTGCGATATACCTTATTTATTTAGGGATAAGCTCATGGCGTGATAGTGGTGATAGTAGCTTGATGGAGGATGCTCGCGAAATGAGTGCAGAGGTCGCTGCGGATTATTTGGACCAAGCAAAAGATAGTGCTGTCTACAGCTCTCAGTCGCACCCTAAACCCCGTAGTTTATCCAGCGCGGCGACTAAATCTAGTCCTAGCAATATGGTTTTGTTTCGTACGGGCATTTGGGTATCACTGTCTAATCCAAAGGCTATCTTGTTCTTTGCCGCTTTTTTTCCTAAATTTATTAATTTTAGCGCGCCGCTTTGGCCGCAATATATATTGCTCACTATCGGGCTATTTTTAAGCGAAACTATTTGGCAAATTATCTATACCCTTGGCGGTAAAAAGCTGGCGGGTTGGCTCGATGTTGGCAATCGTTTAGCTTGGCTCAATAGAATGTGTGGTGTTATTTTTATGTTAATTGCAGCGGCATTATTATTCGAAGTGATTAGTCATTTTATAAGTTAATAATAAATAGTTGAACATTGATTTTATGAACATGCATAAAATTTGAGGTAGTTTTAAGTGTATAATATGAATTTAAAAATATATTATATATTTATGAGATAGTTAAAAATAAATATTGACTTTAATTTTTAAAGCGTTATTATTATTCGACAAGGTTATAGTGCTTTGCTATAACACATCTTATCTAATCTGCTAGGGTCAACCTTTGACCATTAGCCATAACTGACGGAGGAATCACTATGTCCCATTCCAATAATACGATGTTTTTAAAGATTGAATGTACTAAGCAAATGACAGCAGTAATGACTTCCAGAGGTTTGGCTACTCTTAGCTATCTATTCTAAGCACTCTCTATAAAGTTAACTGCATAGTAGACTCGCTTTACTCAATAGTAGTAAGCGCTCTCTTAAATACGGTATTGAGTATTATCGACGGCATATTTTGTTGTATCGTAATTACTCAGTCATATGAAATAGCGTCATCTCTTTAGTTATTATATTCTTTAAAACTCATCAAAATAATTCATATTTTTGTTGATGTCATTTATTTGGCTTAAATAAAGATAATGGTATTTTATTATTTAAAATTTATAAAATTAAAATTCTTATTAAATTAGGATGACAGAGTTGTGTCTTAATTTTAATAAAATTTAATTAGACGTATGATAATAAAATTAAATAAGAATTAAAAATGGAATATTATTGAATGAGTATTCAATTAGTATTAAATAAAAGCGGTAAACACGGCGTCCCTGTCAAAATTTATACCACGGATGTCGAGCAAGGCGCTTTACAGCAATTGCGCAATTTAGCGCAGCTGGAGTTTGTGCATTCCCACATCGCAGTAATGCCTGATGTGCATGTCGGCAAAGGCGCGACGGTCGGTAGCGTGATTCCGACCAAATCTGCCATTATCCCAGCAGCCGTTGGCGTCGATATTGGCTGCGGTATGAATGCAGTGCGCTTGTCATTAACGGCAAGTGATTTGCCAGATAGCTTGAAATCAGTGCGCTTGGCGGTCGAGCAGCAAGTGCCTGTTGGTTTTAATATGCATAAGCAAATTCAAGCTAAGCACTCAACGCTTGACCCACTTGCGAAACGCCTCAAGCCTATCACTGATAAGCATCCAGGTTTGCTCAAAATGCTTAGAGGTTTTGAGCGCACGTTGGCCAAGCAAATCGGCACGCTGGGCGGTGGTAATCACTTTATCGAGCTGTGCTTAGATGAGAATCAAGACGTTTGGGTCATGCTACATTCTGGTAGTCGCGGCATCGGTAATTGCATAGGGCAGTACTTTATTAATCTTGCCAAAAAAGAGCGTCAATCGCGCTTTGGTCATGTGCCTGATCGTGATCTGTCTTACTTTGCTGCAGGCTCGAACAGTTTTGACGATTACCTCGAAGCGGTCGAGTGGGCGCAAGATTACGCACTAGAAAACCGCCGCGAGATGATGCGTTTGGTCATTAAGGCTTTGCAGTCACCACAAGTAGGTTTACCTAGGTTTCAATTAACCAAAGAGGCGATTAATTGCCATCATAACTATGTCAATGAAGAGGTGCATTTTGGTGAGCAAGTCTATGTCACGCGCAAAGGCGCAATCAGCGCTTATGCAGGCGAGTTAGGGATTATCCCCGGCTCAATGGGCGCCAAGTCGTTTATCGTGCGTGGACTTGGTGATAGTGAATCGTTCTGTTCTTGCTCCCATGGGGCAGGGCGCAAGATGAGCCGAGGCAAGGCGATGCGTGCCTTTACCATCGATGAATTAAAGGCGCAAACCGATGGCGTTGAATGTCGCAAAGACAAAGGTGTCATCGATGAAATACCTAGCGCGTACAAGGATATCGACGAGGTAATGGCTAATCAGACGGACTTGATTGAAGTGGTGCATACACTAAAGCAAGTGATGTGTATCAAAGGTTAATAGCATTTCAAATTGTGTTCTGAGTTTTGTTATTCAGTTAAAGCAAAGCTCTTCACATATAAAGACTTAGGAGAAATTTATGAATTATCCATACGTGAATAAAAATGGTAAGAGAACTGATTAAAAATAGAAAATTAGGATAAAAAAATGAGCTTAGAACAAACTCTAAAACAAGCTAAACAAATTGAGCGCCAGTTAGAACAGAAAAATGATGCCGATAATAATGCAAGTCAGCAAACGTTGGGCGCTGTCAAACCACGTAATTATTTGGCGCTAGATCCGTTGTTAAGAAAAGGCGGTATTCACGAAAAAGAGGATATCGATATCGTCCGCAAAAAACGCCGTCGCGAGACTAAGCAGCGATTGCGTCAAACGGATTGGTTATCAGAGTAATGATAACTAATTTTAATATTTACCGAAAAAGCCGTTCACTATCCAATAGCGAACGGCTTTCTTTATTACCTTAAATTTCTTCTAAAGTTTTAAGCCAAAACCTCAACTAACTCGCCCTTAACCATGTGCGGACTCACAAAATCAGTCACGCGTACGCTAACGATTTTGCCTAGTAGCTCAGCCATTTTATCTTCGTCATACGGGAACATCACCGTACGCGTGTTATCAGCAGTACCGATTAAGCAATCAGGATGGCGGTTGGCGACTTGCTCAACGAGTACGCGCGTGGTGGTTCCGACCATATCGTGCGATTTTTGCAAAGTAGAATCGATGATTACCTTTTGAAATTCAGCTAAGCGCGCTTTTTTGGTCTTAAAGCTGACATCATCAGGTAATTCTGCGGCTGGCGTGCCGGGACGCTTGGAGTAAATAAAGCTATAAGAGTGATCGAAGTTTAATGCTTTTGCTAAATCAAGCGTATCCTGAAAGTCTTGATCGGTCTCACCAGGGAAGCCAATAATAAAGTCGCTCGATAAATGAATATCAGGGCGCACCGCTTTGAGTTTTTCAATTTGAGTGGTGTAGACATCGATAGTATGGTTACGTTTCATCGCCGCAAGTATCGCGTTCGATCCACTTTGTACAGGTAGATGCAAGTGTGAAACTAGCTCAGGTAATTGTGCATAAGCATCAATAATATCGTCAGTAAATTCTAGCGGATGGCTAGTGGTATAACGGATGCGTTCAACGCCATCGACATGTGACACGTAGTGCAATAGCTCAGCAAAATGACAAATACTGCCATCGTCTTTTTCGCCGCGGTAGCCATTGACGTTTTGACCTAATAGATTAATCTCACGTACGCCCTGCATGGCAAGACTATCGATCTCAGCCAATACATCATCGAGTGGACGTGATAATTCTTCACCGCGCGTATAAGGAACAACGCAGAATGAGCAATACTTTGAGCAGCCTTCCATAATAGAGACAAAGGCTTTAAACCCATCAACTTTTGGCTCAGGCAAAAAATCAAACTTTTCAATACTAGGAAAGGAGATATCGATCGTACCAATGCGATTCTTGGGTGCGATATCTTTCTGCTGATTGGACTGATCGTACAACTCTGGCAGGCGATGCAAAGTTTGCGGGCCAAAGACCATATCGACATAAGGCGCACGCTTTTGAATGTTATCGCCTTCTTGCGATGCCACGCAGCCGCCTACACCAATCACTAGATCAGGACGTTTCTCTTTAAGCTTACGCCAGCGTCCAAGCTCAGAAAACACCTTTTCCTGAGCTTTTTCGCGGATTGAGCAGGTATTCATCAAGAGCACGTCAGCTTCATCGATATTATGAGTGACCTGCATACCGTGCGAATCGCCAAGCACGTCGAGCATTTTGTCAGAATCATAGACGTTCATCTGACAGCCTTGCGTGGCGATAAAAACTTTTTTGCTGGTTGGCGCTGTCGCTGAAGCTGGTTCTGATATTTCCATGAAAGAGGGCGCTACGACTGTAGAGACAGCAGGTTTGGTGGCTGCATTATCATTGGTGCGCGGATTAAATACAGTAACACTCATAAAGAAGATCCATGATTAATAAACAAATATAGCGGCAACAGGCCATTAATGGTGACGCATTTTATCATAATTGGCTGATAAAGTGAAAAAGAAGCTTAGACTGATAGCGACAATCATGATAAATTAATTACAATAGTATCAATTGCTTATCTAACTGTTAATCTCATTAAAAGTTAAAACAATCATAACGCTTCAAAACCATTGCTTTGTTTTGACTGTTAGTAATTGTCACAACACTATCGCTATGAATAGCACGATTTATCTAAGTGTTGTCAGTCCTATCACGGTTGTGTTGCTCGCCACTGTCCTCTTTATTGATGAAAGGTAAAGGGGATAGTGGTAAGTGAAATTAATATAGTATGATAAGCGCCTGAGCAGCTTATAAATTTTATAGCGCTATCTATATTAAGTTATCTATACCGAATCATTGATCATTATATATTATAAAGAGAGTCCGTATGCCAAAGCAGCACCAGCCTAATACTTTGCAAAAAAGTGACACGTTCACTAAGCGTTTTGATAAGCGTTTTAATGCCAGTACTTTAAGAGTGAGTGCGTTGAGCTTAGCTACGGCAATGAGTGCGCTTGGGTTATCGCAAGTGGCTTGTGCGGAGCTGACATGGGGCGATAATGAGAGCTATCAAGGAGAGACTGGCTATCAGTCAGGCAATAGCTATAACCAAGACAGTAGTGTCAGCGCCTTTAATGCCGCTGCCCAAGCGGAAAATCGCGGTGATACTAGTGCGCTTTATGGTTATGAGCAGCAGATGAGCGGTGGTTTGTTTGCGATGTATCCAACATATTGGCGCATGAATTTGGATATAGGCTCTCAAAGCGCTGCTAGCGTTTCACAGTTTGTCCGTCAATACCCTAATACCGTTATGGCAGAAAAGCTAGCCGCTGACTTTGCCGAGACCAAAGCGGCTTCAGGCGATTATGCAGCGGTACGTCAAGTGGCAAACCTGATTACCAATGCTGATGCTAGTGAGCGCTGTGCGATTGCCCTCGGGTTCAATAATGGTGGCGATACTATGCGTGCTATGGCGGCCAAATCTGACGTTTGGCTCAAAACGCTTAAGCAACCTGCATTATGCGAGCAGCTAGCGAGCGAGATGAATAATAATGCGCTTATTAGCAATCAAGATCGAGCGGCACGTCTCAAGCGTATGCTACGTAAAGGAAAAACGGGCGATATTATGTCGTTGTCTTCACGTCTAGGAGTCTCAATTCCCTATTCAGCACTTAGCGAAATTCAGCTAAGTCCGACCTCGTTTTTTAGTCGTTTTGGTATGCAGCCTAATAGCCAGATGAATCAATACTTGTATTTGTACGCGATGGGGCGTTTGGCAGATAAGTCTTATCGTGAGGCTGCTATACAGCTGGACTTTGATGTTAAACAAGACAATCAGCGCGCTACGCGTTTACTAGATGATGACACACGCCGCTATGCCTATCGTATTCTTGGTGTAGAGCGCATGGGTCATAATACTGATGATGGTTTCAATAGCGAGGCGGTAGACTGGTTCCGTAATAGCTTAGATGCTGACTTTAATTTTGAAGAAGCCGAAGATTATGCAATGGCAGCGATTCGCTTTAGCCGCTGGGATGATGTGGCTGAGGCGATCGCTAAGATGGATGCTGAGACCCAAAAGGATAATCAATGGCAGTATTGGCTAGCGCGCGCTTACGAGCAATCAGGTGATAATAATAAAAAGAGCACTGCGAAGAGAATGTATCAAAACTTAGCTAAGAGTAATGAATACTACGGCTTGATGGCAAAAGACAAAGTCGGTCAGCGTTTTGATATCAGTAGCTTGGGAGGTAGTAATCTACCGAATGTCAGCGGTGCTGATCGCAATCGCGCTATGCAAGACCCCAACTTTGCTCGCGCCTTTGCCTTGTATAATGGTGATGCCAGCCGTGCCTATGCCAATCGCGAATGGAACTGGGCAGTAAAAGTTGCGCGTGATAATCGTGATGACAATTTGATTATTGCCGCCGCCTTGCAAGCTCATGATATGGGCTGGCTAGATCGTGCGGTTTATGCCGCAGATAACACTGATAGAGCGAGCAGCTTGGCGCTATCGCATCCGATGCCGCACCAATCGCAAGTAGTGCGTTATAGCCAGTCAGCCGGTATTGATCCTGCGTGGGCCTACGGCATTATGCGCCAAGAGAGCCGTTTTGTGACTAATGCCCGCTCAGGTGTTGGGGCTAGTGGCTTGATGCAGATTATGCCCGATACGGCAAAATACATCGCTCGTAAGCTTGGTGAATCCTATAGCTCAAGTAATGCTAATAGCGGTGATACCAATATTCGTTACGGCACGTGGTATATGAGCGATATCCTAGCGAAGCTTAACTATCAGCCAGTACTAGCAACAGCAGGGTACAACGCAGGTCCTAATAAAGCCAAACGCTGGCAGCCCGTTTATGGCACGCTAGATGCTGATCAATATGTTGAGTCAATCGCCTATCCTGAGACTCGTAATTATGTCAAGCATGTGATGGAAAACGCCACTGTCTATAGTAGCTTATTAGGTCGTCCTCAGCCTATCACTCAGCGTATGGGTACTATTCCAGCCGCTTTTTAACTTAGTCAGTATGATATTAAGATCTAACAAAGCCATTAGCGATTATTTGCTAATGGCTTTGTTGTGATGGGCTAAGCTTATAAAGATATTTAGTCGTTATTTGTTAGTAAGCTTACGATTTTGCTATATATAAAAAAAAGCGTTTTGTTAACATGATAATAGTAACTATGCTTATTCCAAGTATTGCTACATAAGACTATTGCCATTGTTTAATAACCTTTGACCGTTTTATTACTTATGACAAATAAATATCCAAAATTGCCGACGTTGCCAAAGTGTAGAGCAGCGCTGAGATATATAGCCACTGATCGTCAGCTGGTTAGACAAGCGTGTCTGTGCTTTACTAAAAAACCTCGATGCTTACAGCAACAGTATTCAGCATTTCATACAGCAAGTCGGGTAGTCAGTCTATTATCTATATCTGCATTTATGGCGATGCCAGCACAGGCTGCTAGCGTGGCTAAGTCGGGTCAGCGCGTTCTGATGATTGAGATGACCCCTGCGCTATGTAAGCTGCAACCGACGCGTGCGCGTATGCGTCAATGTCTAGAGGGTTATTCACTGACAGTGTCAGGTCTGAATTTGGGTTATGGCACTCGCTGTGGGCGGGGTAGTGAACCTGATTTGACGCCATTACAATTAAAAGTGGTCAATCGTATCATGCCAGATAATGCCGTGCGCAGCCAAGCATGGCAACGCTATGGCGCTTGTAGCCCGTTTAGTGCTAACAGCTATTTCCGTCAAATTGTAAGCCTTGCAGGTGATTTAAAGCTCCCTAGTGAGCTCAATACTGGTAACAGTTATACAGTGTCTAAATCTCGTTTTATCGGACAGATGACTCGCCTTAATAGTGGAATGTCATCATCAAGTATCGATTTGATTTGCCAAGATGGCAATCGTCGCCAGCCTATATTGACTGATGTACATATTTGCTATGAGGGCAGCCAGTTTAGTAGTTGTAGTCAACCCGTAAATAATTGCGGTAGCAACTTTATAATCTCAGGTGGCAAGTAGCGCTCGGTAATATATTTCACTACTTTTAATAGTTAACAATTAAAATGTAACAATATCATCTGTATTAAGCCCCATGATGTCCCTAGACGATGCAGCATTTGAGGTGCTACACTAGCTGCGATTTGCAATTGATGTTATGTAAATTAGCCCATCAAAGGGTGGTCAAGAGTTGTCATCCAAAATCATTGTGAGAAATTTTGATTTAGAGAATGGCTATTTGAAAGCGTTGCTATTTAAAAAGATATCTAATAATCAATTAGGGAGTATTTTATGAAACAGCCTATACGTGTTGCCGTGACCGGTGCCGCTGGTAATATCAGTTATGCAATGTTATTCCGTATTGCCTCAGGTGAGATGCTAGGTAAAGATCAGCCAGTTATTTTAAATTTGCTTGAAATTACCCCAGCACTTGACGCCCTAAAGGGTGTGGTTATGGAGTTACAAGACTGTGCATTCCCTTTATTGACAGATATTGTTCAGACTGATGATGCTAAAGTTGCATTTAAAGATGTCGAATATGCTTTATTAGTAGGCTCACGTCCACGTGGCCCAGGTATGGAGCGTAAAGACTTATTAGAAGCCAACGCGGCGATTTTCTCAGCACAAGGCAAAGCCTTGAATGACGTTGCAAGCCGTGATGTAAAAGTGTTAGTTGTAGGTAATCCTGCAAACACAAATGCGGTTATTGCTCAGCGTAACGCACCAGATTTAGATCCACGTAACTTTACGGCAATGACTCGTTTAGATCATAACCGCGGTATAGCGCAGTTAGCTGAAAAGACTGAAAGCACCGTTAATGATGTGAAAAAGATGATCATCTGGGGCAACCATTCATCGACTCAGTATCCTGACCTAACCGCTTGTACAGTCAACGGTAAGCCTGCGTTAGATTTAGTAGATCGTGATTGGTACGAAAACACTTATATCCCAGAAGTACAAAAACGTGGTGCGGCAATCATTAAAGCACGTGGCGCCTCATCTGCAGCTTCTGCTGCTAACGCTGCTATTGCACATGTACGTACGTGGGTAATGGGTACTGAAGGCGATGATTGGGTATCTATGGGTGTCTACTCAAACGGCGAATATGGTATCGCTAAGGGCTTGATCTACTCATTCCCTTGTACTTGTAAAGACGGTGACTGGTCTATCGTTGAAGGCGTTGATGTAACTTCTGACTTCTCAAAAGAGAAGATGGCAGCTACAGAGCAAGAGCTTAGCGAAGAGCGTGATGCTGTATCGCATTTGCTGCCATAAGCTGATTATTGTATAGCGTATGAAAAAAGCCTTACTAGTTATAGTAGGGCTTTTTTTGTGCTATAAATTATTATTACCATTGCAGTATAAAACCTGTTGTTAACACAATTAATAACGATGGATAACAGCATTTAAAAGTCAGCTTGCTACACTGAGTAAGTATTTAAGCATTGAGGTTTATTTGTAAAGATTAAAATTTAAACGATAAAGTTAATAACAACATTAAGGAGAGACACTATGTTAGGTGAGCCGAATTATAGTATTAATGATTTATTTGCGCAGCTAGGATTAGATAGCTCAGATGAAGCTATTGATAATTTTATTGAAGCAAACAAATTATCTGCGGACGAAGAATTAGTCAATGCCAAGATTTGGAGTGACAAGCAGCGTATGTTCTTGCAAGAAGAGTGGAAAAGAGATGCAGTATGGGTTGAGATCATTGATGAATTGAATGTACGTATGCATCCGACAGCATAATTGGTTTTAGATTAATTTAACTATATTGAATGCAATAAACCCATGGCCGCAAATGTCATGGGTTTTTAAGTTTAATCAGTCTTAAGATGATAATCTCAAAATTTCTAATCAAGCTGTTGTTCTCGCCAAGCTAATAGATCCGCCACATCATTATGAATACCTGATTTTAGGGCTTGCAGACCATCATAATGACGTTCACCATGTAAAAAGTGCAAAAAGCGCACTTGTAGGGTTTTGCCATAAAGATCGGCTTGCAGCTGCGGGAAATGCACTTCTAGACGCCATTCATGGGGTTTATCTACCGAAGGTCTAGTGCCAATATTAGCCGTACCAAATAAGCTATGCGCACGCAAACCTGTAATTCCCTGTTTGCCATCAACCGCTAATGAATCAAACCCATTAGCTATCACTTGACCATCATCATCAAGTGCCACGACATCGACGGCAAAAATACCATGCAGCGCAGGCTTAATGCGTGCCAAATCAATATTAGCGGTCGGAAAGTCCATAGTACGACCGATCTGATCGCCATGTACTACGGCCCCTGTGATCATATAATCACGGCCTAATAGCTGATTGGCTGCCTCTATATCACCCGCTAATAGCAAATCACGGACACGGGTTGAGCTGATTCTCTCAGCACTATTATTCTGATTGTTACTGTGACTACTATTGTCTTCAGTAACGGTATCTAGAGTAGTCACTTGTAAGCCATAATCACGCAAAAACTGACTATCACCTGTGCGGTCGTGACCAAAGCGAAAGTCATCGCCTAACACTAACGCTTGCACGTTGAGCTGTAGCGCTAATTTATCAGCAAACTCTTTAGCACTTAAGGCACGAAACTCACTATCAAAGCTGGCTACTACTAAATTTTCAATGCCATATTCTGCTAGTAGTGCCTGTTTTTCTGCTAAATTGGTCAAGCGAGCAGGCGCTTTTTGTGGTGCAAAAAACTCCCTTGGCTGTGGCTCAAATATCATCACTGCTGAGTTTATCTTTAGCTCATCAGCTAAAGCATGCACTTGCGCTAGCATCGCTTGATGTCCTAAATGCACCCCATCAAAATTACCGATAGTCAGTACACAAGGCGGCAGAATTTGTATACTGCTGTCTGTTTGCGCCGCGTTCGAGGCGCTAATTAATGGCTCAAGAAAGTAGGTATTCATAAATTGGCAGCTATGCTAAGTGTTTATATAAAAAGTATCTGAATAAAAGCGAATAATAAAATATCGATAAATTGAGTTTTTACGGCTTAGCCATTATAGAGTAAAATAGCGCCAGTAACAGCATTCAGCCGTTTATCATTAGCGACGCTTTGTTAACAGCCAGTCGTTTTTTATACTTTAATTATAATAGCCTCATGACTTATGGTTACTCTCTAATAAAATACTTAAATTACCCAACTAAAAGGATAGTTATGTCCGACACCTTTATCGACGCGGTATCGCTTAATGATCAATTTATAGTTCAGCGTGCAGGCACGGGTGACTTAGCGTCTATCTTAGCAATTTATAATCAAAGCATTGCAGGTAAGCAAGCCACTGCCAATCTAGCAGAGGTCAGCTGTGATGAGCGTGCGACTTGGTTTAGCGAGCATATCAATAATCCTAAGCGTCCTATCTATGTGGTCAGAGTAGTCAAAGTACTCAAGACTAGTGCTCATCAGCAAAACGGTGATACAGATAACACAGCCCCTATTGTCGCTTGGGGTAGCTTTAGCGATTTATATGCTCGCAGCGCTTATCATATCAGTAGCGAGATCAGTATTTACCTGCACAGCGATTATCATAGCAAAGGACTAGGTAGCTTGCTGGCGCGTTGGATGATCATACAAGCACCCAGTTTAGGTATTCGTAATATTACCGCCCTGATTTTTGCTCATAACCAGCCAAGCTTAAGGCTATTTGGCAAGCTTGGGTTTACCCAATGGGGTTATCTACCGCAAGTTTGTGATATGGATGGGTTTATCGCTGATGTGGTGATACTTGGTATCGCTGTGAACGCTAATGCTGCAACAGCTTTAGCGACTTAGCTTATTTTTAGCGGCGATCGCTTAACCTAATATTTTCCATTCTTTGCCCACTTTGCGTAGTTGATACTTTAGAGGTGCTGGCTCACTTTGACCTTTTAGCTTCAGCTCACCAGTAATGGTGGCGCGTATCTTATCGACGCTATACTGAGTATGGGTAATAGTGACACTCTCGACCGTTTGCTGAAAGGCGCTTTGGGTATTAGCAAGCTCTTGTTCAAAATTATCGATATCAACTCTGTAGTAATTGACCGCGTCTTTTACCTCACCATAATACAAAGTATCGAGCGCTTGTTTGACGGTGTCTTCTGGCGTTCCAGCCTCAGTAGGATTGGTCACTAAGCTGGGCTGCTTGGCGTTGATAAAGGTCGAGTCGATAACATTACTATCAACGGCATTGCCATTGACATCTACCGCTTCCTCTTCTACAAGCTTAGCAGGCTCAAGAGTTTGATCCTCATCAGCTAGCGTAGCATTGGGCTCACTAGCCATAGTGTTATTAGTATCGATATCATCAGTATCTACCTTGTCAATAGTAGAGTCAGTATTTATCTCATTGACATCATTATTATTACAGGCGCTCAATAATAGACTACTACTCACTAGCACAGCAGTCAGTAATTTGGGCAAATATTGCACATTTAAAATATCAGTTCTCATAATAAATCCTAAGATCTTTAGGGCGTGTTGAACATTCACAAGAAGGCACTGCTGATAGCTAAAATGGTTCTAGTCTAGGTAAAAATCGCAGGTAATGCAGATGCCTTGGCTAGATTTTTACAACGAATAGAGCGATTTTAGCATCAGCCTGCAAGGACAGGACTCTTTTTTGCCGCTTCGTCATTAAAAAGATCCGCTTAGAATGACTAAACTAAATATTTTTAATCTAGAATCGCCTAAAAAATAGTCACTGTCAGTGCCACGGTCGAATGTTCAACACGCCCTAATGTAGTAAGCTGGTTTAGCCATGCTTGAGCTGGTGCGGGCGAAATCCACTGGCAAGTAGGACGACAGCATACACCAATGCACCTACCGCGCACATGATCAGTAGCGCAACTAAGCGTTGCCACTGGGCTGAATCCGTTGGAAAGTAAGGAATCATAAAGTACAGAGCCGCGATCATTGCCAGTGTTGAGCCTATAAACTGCGCAAATAGCTTTTTCCAGTGACTACCAAAACGAAAAATATCACGTTTATGTAAGAAATAATACAGTAATCCAGAGTTTACAAAAGCGGCGCCTGTGGTAGCTAGAGCCAGACCACCATGTAACGGTATCTCAAGCCAATGGAAAATACCGATGAATATCACACTAAAAATCATATTAGCAAATACTGAAATAATACCTATTTTGACGGGTGTTCTGATATCTTGGCGCGCAAAAAAAGCAGGCGCAAAGACTTTAATCAGCATAAATCCTAAGATGCCACCTGCCATACTACGCAGCGCCAGACCACTCATTTGCGCATCACGTAAGGTAAATTCGCCGCGCATAAACAGCGCTTGCATCAGCACATCCGCTAGCATAAATAATGCAGCTGCAGCAGGCAGTCCGACAATGACAATTAACCGCGCCGCCCAATCGATCGTCCTCTTAAAGTTAGCATCGTCTTTTTGTGCTTCACTTTTGGATAGACTAGGCAAAATAACCGTGCCGATAGCCACGCCAATAAGCCCTAATGGTAGCTCGCTCATACGCTCAGCGGCATATAGCCATGACACTGAGCCACCGATCATGAGCGAGGCAAATATGGTATTCAATAGTAAGTTAATTTGAGTAACTGACACCCCAAAGATAGCAGGTAGCATCAGCTTTAGAATACGACGGACGCCTTCATGCTGAAAGTCAATCTTAGGCATGACTAATAGCTTTTGCTGCGATAGCTGTGGCAGTTGAATGAGTAGTTGCAATAGGCCTGCGATAGCAACAGCGTAGCCGAGCGCCATAATAGGGGTCTCAAACATTGGCGCAAATACTAGTGCCGCCCCGATCATACATAGGTTTAATAGTACAGGCGCAAAGGCCGGTGCTGCAAAGCGACCATAGCTTTGCAGGATACCACTAGCAAAGGCGGTCATGGAAATAAATAAAAGATAGGGAAAGGTGAGACGCAGTAGCTCAGCGGTGATAGCGAATTTATCAGGCTGATCGGCAAACCCTGGCGCAAACAAAGTCACGACCCAAGGCGCAAGTAATATAACCACAACCGTTAGCATAGATAATATCAGTAGCAGCGCGCCTGAGGTACGACTCACCAAAACCTGTACTTGTTGCAGACTGTACTTTTCTTTGTATTCTGATAATACAGGCACAAAAGCTTGGCTAAAAGCGCCCTCTGCGAACAAGCGACGCAAAAAGTTAGGAATTTTAAAGGCGACTAAAAAGGCATCCATCAGCCCTCCTGCACCGAACACGCCTAGTAAGATGATATCGCGCACTAAGCCTAAAATACGCGAGAGCATGGTCATACTACTGACCACCATCGTTGAACGGAATAATCGACTTTTTGCCATGGTAACCTATTCACTAATTTGTCTGATAACTGACGGGTGTCAAAAACTGACGGATTATAGCATTTTCATAACCTATCCATAACATAGATAAATGAATGAGCTGTACAAGCAATATAAAAATAGAGTCTAACGATCTAAGTAGTTTGAGCTAATTGAGCAACCACTCCCCGCAACCGTGCCCAGTCAAAGTGCTCCCCTGGATCGGTCTTGCGATTTGGTGCAATATCACTATGTCCGGTTAAGTGCCGGCGAGTTTTAGTGTAGGCTTTATATAGCGCGCTAATCACTGTAGCTAGCGCGTCATATTGCTGATTGGTAAAAGCCGTAAAATCTGAACCTTCAAGCTCGATACCAATGCTATAATCATTACAGTTGGGTCGCCCAAGGTAGCTTGACTTACCAGCATGCCAAGCGCGCTCATTAAAGTTGACGAATTGGGTAATAGTGCCATCACGCTCGATCAATAAATGTGCAGAAACCTCTGCCCCTCGAATAGTCTGAAAGTAAGGATGCGCATCCCAGTCGAGCTGATTGGTAAATAGGGCTTTGACATAATGCAAGCCGTGACTATCTGTGGCACCAAAGTCATCAGGTGGCAAGCTGATATTATGGATAACAATAGTATCAATAGTGACGCCATCAGGGCGAGTATTGCAATTGGGTGAAGGCAACTTGTGAGCTGAAGATAATTGACCGTCGGTGATAGTCATTAAAGCCTTAGATATAGCATTAGACATAAAACTCTCTATTCATTGATTTTTAGAAGCTTAGTTTCTAAAAGCTTGGTTTTTAGAAATAGTATATAGTTTTTAGAAACAGTATATAAATGCTCATAGCATTATTGAAGGCAACAGCGGTATAAAAAGGTTTGCAGCACAATAAAATCTGATCTTATCAAAAACCTGACCTTATTAAAAAAGAGATATTAAGTCATGTCAATAACTCAGAACAGCCCATCGACAATCAAGCTACCAAAAGCTTTTAACGACTACGCACGTTTGCCATTGGCTATAGCGGCTTTATTACTCTCTGCGCAGGCGCAAGCGTTTTTGCCAACGCCAGAATCAGTGGTGACAACTGGCGCTCTGTCAGATAAAGCACAGCCGAAAGCTGAGTTAAATCCTACCATGGCTGCTGCTAGCGCTATTACGCCAAATTCGCAAGCCATGGATCAGACCAGCAGTAAGATTTTAACCGCTAATGCGGAGCAGCTATTAAACATTTGGCGTAAGCAAGCGCAAGCAGACAATCTAGCTCAGCATACAACATGGCGACGATTATTGTATTTTATTGATGATAAAAAGGGGCTGCTTGCCAAAGATACTAATAAAAGTCTAATCGATAGTAAAGCGTTCTATCTAACAGCTAATGGACAACAAGATTCAGCAGCTGAGCTGGACGCGACTTTGATTGCCTTAGCGCAAGAGTTGACGACGCCTACCATCAATAATAATCGAGTCGCGGCGGATGATTCAGTGCTTTGTCGCTTTCCTGCGCGAGTACAGTGGCTGACGAACCATTTAACTATAGACGATACTAATTTACAAATCGACTGTCCAAAGCTCGATGCTTGGATGACGGAGCTCGCACCCCAGCAGCTGTCGGTTATGTTTGCCGCAGAGTATTTGGACAATCCGATTTCCGCCTTTGGTCATACGCTATTACGTATTGACTCACCAGCAAGTAGCAAAGATTTCACCCAAATCCATCATGCTTATGCACTTAATTATACGGTCGATGGCGATACAGCCGATAACTTTGTGCTCTACGCCATAAAAGCGACCAGTGGTAGCTATGACAGTCGGATTGAGATTGACCCGTATCCCGAAAAGCTGGCTGAGTACCTAAAAGATGACGAGCGTGATACTTGGACTTATCAATTGGCGTTGAGCGTAGATGAGGTGCAACAAATCATGCTGCATGTTTGGGAAACTAAGGATTTAAAAATACCTTATTACTTTGCTACTGATAACTGCGCCTCTGAGATATTGCGTTTGATCGATGTGGTGCGTCCTAATCAGCATCTATTAAGCAAATTGCCTTATGCGGTGATTCCTTCAGATGTGATCAACTTGCTTGAAAAAGAAGAGCTGTTAGCGAGCAGTCGTTATACACCAGCGGATAGTAGCGTACGTCAAGCTCAGCTTAATCAAGCTAATCAGGCTATCGAGCTTGCCTCCAAGCAGTTTGGTTATCAAACGATAGATAAAGATAAAATTGAAACTATAAAATCAGCGGATCTTAATAAATCTTCTAGTATGTCAGCTGATGGCAAAACATTATCGCCATTGACTATTGCACCATCTGATAATAATCCGCTGGATCGCCATTCTTTACAGCGCGCGCATATAGGTATCGGTAATAGTGGTGATAATAGTTATATCGATGTCGGACTGCGGGCAGGCTTTCACGATACCTTAGATCGCACAGCAGGGTTCGATCAGTTCTTTGATTTAGAAGGTCTTGCGGCGACGTTACGATTTTATGATACTGATAGCGATAAAGACAATCAGCCAAAAAGCGTTGAATTGCAGAACTTTACCTTGCTTCGTGGGCGCTCTTATAATCCTGTTAACTCTGCCGAGAAGGGTCAGACATGGGGCGCAACTATAGAGGCGACTCGTATCAATGATGGCTCACAGCAAGGCGGCACTGGTCATTTGGTTGCTAGTACGACGTTTGAATATGGCAAATCATGGGCATTTGGCATGCCGCGTACAGACGCGTCAGGTCTGATGACAGGCGAGATGCCGCCGCAGCTGTGTTATACGCTAGCGACAGGTGCGCTGCAAGGTGGGCGCGGTATTAATAAAGGCTATCGTTCAGGCGTAGGAGTCAATGCAGGCTGTATCTATCAGATTAACAATCGCATGCGAGCGCAGGCTGAACTGCAGCTGCCGTATTGGTATCATGGCAGCAGCGATCAGGCGGATGTGCAAGGCAGCTACTGGCAACCGATTGCCACGCTTGGACTACAATATGACATAGATAAAAAGCAAGCGCTACGCATCAATGCCAGCTACGAGTGGCAAGATCGCGTTGATGCCAATGATGATCTAAGTTTAGCCTATATGCGTTATTTCTAAACGTTGATTTGCAATAGGTGTTTAAATAGTAGTAAGCGCTAAATAATAAGAATAAGGATAATTTATGAGCACTGATATGAGCACTAATATAAGTACTGAGCAGTTATTAATTATCGGTCAAGGTGACATAGGGTTGCCTGTGACTAATAAACTGGCCGATCAAGGAATCAATGTAACAGGACTGGCTCGTAGTGAGCGTAGCCATTATGCGCTTGATGATCGTGCTAAGTTTATCCAGCTTGACGCGCTTAAGCTTAGCACGGAGCAGCTACAAGACTTTACCGCTATTGCTATCATTGTCACCCCTGATGAGTATTCAACTAGTGGATATAATGCTAGTTATTTAAGTATTTGTCAGCACTTAGCTGATCTTGTTAAGCAATTACCTAAGCTTGAGCGAGTCGTATTTATCTCGTCCACGGGCGTTTATGGTCAAGATAATGGCGAGTGGATTGATGAGAATACTGTACCTATAACCCCTGAGCGCGATGCCTCAAAAGTTATCTTGCAAGCCGAGCAAGCCCTGAAGCAAGGTTTTGGTGATAAAGCTATCATCATTCGTCCCAGTGGCATTTATGGTCGCGAGCGTTTGATGCGCTTGCGTAAGGCTCGCGAGGTCAAAAAAGACCCTATCGCTCATAGTGCTTGGAGCAATCGGGTTATGGATAGCGATCTTGTCACTATTATCACTAAAGTACTGACGATTGATGCGCTCCAGTTGCTTAAGCCGCTGTATATTGCCACGGATTATCTGCCAGTGACCACGTTTGAATTGATGACTTGGCTAAGTGCGCAAGTAGGGAAGTCTGCACCTGACATTGATACTCAAAAGACCGCGACTACGGGTAAACGCTTACACAGTAATATTCCACTAGCTTGGCTCGAATTTCCTGATTGGCAAATAGGTTATCATGACATTTTGCAGCATCAGTAGTGCGCCCCAATTAATCAAGATTTATTACTTTATATTTTATGCTCTATGGAGACGCCATGACTCAGCCATCTACTTCTGACAAACGCCTAATTAATACTCATTTAAATAGGGTAGAAGGTCAGCAAGCAGAAGATAGCCTTGAGTCAGTAAAACCAACACACTCAAAGCCGCCTGCCATTGTGCATCCTAACTTTGACCCTAAGCAGTCACCGCTTGATCCTGCACGCTCATTGACTAATATTCCAGAGCCTGCGCGGCGAGTGAATAGCCAGTTGCGCCGATTGTATGGCAGTGCAGCACGGCTACAGCAGTCTGATCCGTTACGATTATCGAAATGGTCATTGATGGCGTCTCAACCGTTTGCTGAGCATTTATCCTTGTTGAGTGCCGCAAAGCTTATCGAGCTACCTGAGAGCTTTTATCACAATAATAGTACTCAGCCGCTATTGGCTGATATTGAGCAGATGATCTTGCTTGATTTGGCTGACATTCAACGAGCGATACAACGCTATCCTACTTTGACTCGTTTTGGCTTTGTAGACTATCAGCCTAAACCTAATTCCAAATCTAAAACTAAGCTTAATGCAGACGCTAAGCTTGCCGATAAAACCTTATCGTTTAAAAGCCTACTAAAAAACTATAATCCTGATGAGCTACTCAACAGTATTTACGCTGATGACTGGCAGGTGATATTACAGCCACAAGATTTTGAAACTGGGGTGGGCAGCTTAGCCACTGATATTATGGCTTGTAGCGTGGCGGTACATGCCTTGCAGCAATGCGATACGCGCAAGTCAATTAACAAAAGTTATAGTGCTGAGCAAATCTGCCAGTACGTACGTAGCTATTTGTTAAGTCAATTAGATCACGTGCCAGCCAGTAGTCATCACTATCGGCAAATCAGAATATTTAGCGGTCATATTATTGTCGCAGCCTATCATTTAGGGTGGGAGCTACAAATAAGTAGTGAGGATAATTGCTATTTTAATATCTCCTCACGTTGTCGTTTGCTATCGCGTTATGCCAATATGCAAGACTACGCTATCAATGGTTGGTCAAGCTAGTCGCCCTCGTCTATAATAGTTAAGTCGCTTACAATAGTTATGCCATTTATATTTTATTTATCGTCCACAGGAACACCAATGCCTACTACCCAAACCTCTCAAAATGATACAACCATACAAAACGCTTCATTTTCACCGCAGCACTTTATTGAGCTGGCCTTAAACAATAAAGTATTAAAGTTCGGTGAGTTCGTACTCAAATCTGGCCGCATTAGCCCATACTTTTTTAATGCAGGCCTGCTGGCATCAGGTGAGATGCTATCATTATTAGCGAGTGGTTATGCCGCAGCGTTAGCAGAGCAGCAAGTAGCTAACAATAAAGATGAGCATAAGGAGCTGGTGATTTTTGGTGCCGCTTATAAAGGTATTCCTTTTGTCGCTGCAACCGCGCAGGCGTTATGGCTACATCATGGCATCAATGCTCAGTGGGGCTATAATCGTAAAGAGGCCAAAACCCACGGCGAAGGGGGCAATCTAGTCGGCGCTGATGTAAGCGGTAAGTCGGTTTGGATATTGGATGATGTCATCACCGCAGGGACTGCCATGCGTGAAGTATTAGATATCTTACAGCAAGCAGGCGCGACAGTAGCAGGGATTATTGTTGCTTTAGATCGTAAAGAAAAAGGTCAAGGCGAGCAGTCAGCTATTCAAGAGCTAGCGTCAAGCTTACAGATTCCGGTATTAACCTTAGTCGATATGGATGATCTGATCGGCTATTTAGCGGATGACAGCAATAGCAATGCCACTCAACTAGCAAAAATGCAGCATTATCGTCAACAATATGGCGTGTAGTTGGCAATAAAGCCTTTCACCGTATTTTATTAAATCTTCTACTTATTTATTAGATCATTTATTCACTATTACTAATTTTAGCGAGTCCGTTATGTCACAATCTGCTGCCAAGTCTTCTAAAGCTTTGAATATACTAGTTATCATGGATCCTATCGAGCGTATCAATTATAAAAAAGATACTAGTCTGGCGATGATGTGGGCGGCGCAGGACCGTGGGCATACGCTAGGCTATTGTCAGATTCATGACTTATGGCTAGATCGCGGGCAATTAAAGATAGATGCGCAGCCAGTAACCGTACAGCGTGATCCTGATAACTTTTATACGTTAAGTGAAAAAACGACTTTGCCAGTCAGCGATTACGATGTGATCTTAATGCGCAAAGATCCGCCGTTCGATATGCGCTTTGTTTACGCCACTTACATGCTCGATCATGCCAAAGCCGCTGGCGTACTGGTGGTTAATGACCCACAAGCGATACGTGACTGTAATGAGAAGCTATTTGCTACTTGGTTTAGCGAGTATATGAGTCCTACGATTGTGACTAGCAAACAGGCGCATATCCGTCAGTTTATTGCTGAACAACAAGACGTTATTGTCAAACCTCTTGATGGTATGGGCGGCACGGGTATCTTCCGCTTGACGGCTGATAGCCCAAATATTGGTGTCACTATTGAGGTGCTCACAGAGCTTGAGACTTTACCGATTATGGCACAGCGCTATCTACCTGAGATTAGTGACGGCGATAAGCGCGTATTGATTGTTGATGGAGTAGTTGTAGACTATTGCTTAGCACGGATTCCAACTAAAGGCGAAACTCGTGGTAATCTAGCCGCAGGTGGTAGCGGCGTGGCAATGTCGCTAACTGATGTTGAGCGTAAAGTCGCGCAAGTGGTCGCGCCTATCGTCAAAGAAAAGGGTCTGATGTTCGTAGGCTTAGATCTCATCGGTGGTCGTATCACTGAGATCAATGTGACTAGTCCGACGTGCGTACGTGAGATTGACGATCAGTGCGGCACTGATATTGCTGCAGATTTTATCCTTGCAGTGGAAATGCGTCAGCAGCAGCTAGGATAATGATAAGACTTGTATTAACTTGCATTAAAAAATAGTTAGTAAGCTTTAAAAACGCTATATATTTTTTAGTATTTTACTCTATACTAAGCGAGTTTTGGTAGGCGCTAGCGCATGGGTAACCAGTAGCTATTTACCCTCTTGAAGAGTCCAAAGATAAGACAGGCATAGCTTTATGAAGACAGTAAATGTATTGATGATGGCAGCGGGTACTGGTGGTCATGTGTTTCCAGCATTAGCCGTGAGCGAAGAGCTAACTCGCCGCGGGGCGGTCATTCATTGGCTGGGGACTGAGGCGGGAATGGAGAATGATTTAGTCAAGCCTACTGGTTATGCTTTTCATCCTATTGCTATGCAAGGTTTACGCGGTAAAGGTATTGGACGCCTGTTGAAAATGCCCGTGACACTAGTGTCTGCGACCATGGCCGCTGTCAAAATTATACGCAGTAATAATATTGATATTGTTGTAGGCTTTGGCGGTTATGTTAGTGCGCCTGGCGGTATTGCCGCGCGAATGACAGGTACGCCGCTGATTATTCATGAGCAAAATGCTATCGCTGGCATGAGTAATCGCTATTTAGCCAAAATCGCTGCAAAGGTTCTACAAGCCTTTGAAGATACTTTTGGTAATAGCCAAAGTAATGCAAAGCTTGAGACCGTCGGTAATCCTGTGCGTAATACGATAACAGGCGTAGCCGCGCCAGCTTTGCGTTACGATGTTAGCGATCAGTCGCCACTGCGCTTATTAGTCGTCGGCGGCTCGCTTGGTGCACAAGTGCTCAATGAAACAGTGCCAAAAGCTTTAGCGCTGATAGATAAGAGCTTTGCAGTACGTCATCAGTGCGGACGAAATAATGAGGCCGCGACTCAAGCGGCTTATGATAGCCAAGATTTAGGAGTGCATGATATTAGCGTTCAGCCGTTTATTAGTGATATGGCAGACGCTTATAATTGGGCAGATATTATCGTGTGCCGTGCTGGAGCGTTGACCGTCACTGAGATTCAAAATGTCGGTATTGCAGCTATTTTTGTCCCACTGCCTCATGCTGTTGACGATCACCAAACGGCCAATGCTCGTACTTTGACTGAACATGAAGCGGCGATACTATTGCCACAAAATGAGCTAACCCCTGAGCGCCTAAAGGATGAGCTGCTAGCGCTTGATCGCGCAACTTGCCTTGCGATGGCGCAAAAAGGTCATGCTCTTGCTAATCGTAGTGCTAGTACACAAGTAGCCGAGATTATATGGCAAGCGTTATAATCCTAGCTTTTAGTTAATTATTTAGTCATATTTTATTAAATTGATAAAGAGATTTTTATGCCAAATACCACAAAAGCCTTACCCAAACGTCTGATTGAAATTCCAGAAATGCGTCGTATTCAGCATCTGCATTTTGTTGGTATTGGTGGCTCAGGGATGTGTGGTATCGCTGAAGTAATGAACAATCAAGGCTATAAAGTCAGTGGCTCTGATATTAATCAAAGTGTTGTTACACAACGTCTTGCGCGCATCGGCATTGAGATATTTATTGGACATGATTCTATAAACATCGCTAATGCCGATGTGATCGTAGTGTCATCAGCGATTGATCGTAGTAACCCTGAGATTGAAGCGGCGCTCAAAGCTCGACTGCCCGTGGTACGCCGCGCTGATATGCTCGGTGAGCTGATGCGCTATCGTCATGGGATTGCGGTCGCAGGGGCACATGGTAAGACCACAACGACTAGCTTACTAACCATGATGATGGCTGAGGGTAAGCTTGATCCGACTTATGTGATTGGAGGTAAGCTTAATGCTTCAGGCAAAAATGCGGCATTAGGCAGTAGTCGCTATCTCGTTGCTGAAGCTGATGAGTCCGACGCGTCTTTCTTATCCTTGCATCCGATGGCAGCGATTGTGACCAATATTGATCAAGATCATATGGAAACTTATGATAATAGCTTTGATAAATTGAAAGCCGCTTATATTCAGTTTTTACAAAATATGCCTTTTTATGGCTTAGCTGTTGTTTGTGGTGATGACCCAGAGTTATATGCGATGATTGATGATATCGGTCGCCCTGTACTAACTTTTGGCCTTGAGCCTTTTAACGATGTTCAGGCGACTGACGTCGTATTTGAAGGTACTAAGACTCATTTTACAGTCTTGCGCCGTGACAATGAGCCGCTACATTTGACGCTAAATATACCTGGTATTCACAATGTCTATAACGCGCTAGCTGCGATCACTATGGCGAGCGATGAAGGTGTTGATGATGAGGCAATCAAACGCGCCTTACAAAAATTTGCAGGCGTTGGCCGTCGTTTTGAGCAGCATGGGCCGATAGCTATTGATGGTGGCGATGTGCTACTCATTGATGATTATGGCCATCATCCAAAAGAAGTCGATGCTACCATCAAAGCGGCGCGTCAGAGCTTCCCTGACAAGCGTTTAGTCATGATGTTCCAGCCGCATCGTTATAGCCGAACTCGCGACTGTTTTGACGATTTTGTTGAAGTGCTCTCAAGTGTCGATGAGCTGCTATTACTAGAGGTTTATTCAGCAGGTGAAAGTCTGATCACAGGCGCTGATACTAAATCGCTTGCGCGTAGCATTCGCCTGCGAGGTGAGGTCGAGCCTACTATTGTGGATAAAGACAATATTGCCGCAACCATGCAGCGTTTATTAAAAGCTAATGACATGCTAATTACTCAAGGGGCAGGTAATGTGGGGCAGATCGCTATTGACTTAATCGATAATGACTTATACCTTAATTAATTTCGTTTACCAATAAAAAGTACGAAAAGCGTAGGGTTAAAATTAAGTAAGATTAAAATTAAATAGAAAGGCTATTTTATGAGCGATCAAAACAATAAAGACAAGTTAGGCACTAATAGTAGCGCTATCAATGAGCTCAAAAGTGATAACTATGCGAGTAATAACCACAGCACTGATAAGCTTACAGCAGCAATAGAGAACCCAGAGCCCACCTTAGCCACTGCTGCACAAACTGAGCAGAGTGAAAGTCATACTAACCAAGCAGATTCTAAACAGTTGATGTCTATCACTGATAGCAAAGTACAAGACGCTAGTGTCTTTGGCAAAGTCGCTGTGGTATATGGTGGTAGTAGTAATGAGCGCAGTGTATCGTTAGACAGTGGCGCAGCGGTATTGCAAGCGCTACAGAATAAAGGTGTCGATGCTACTCATTTTGATCCTAAGCACCAAGACATTACCGAGCTTCGCGATTATGATCGAGTGTTCAATGTATTACACGGTCGTGGCGGTGAGGATGGCGTCCTACAAGGGATGTTGCAATGGCTAGATATTCCACAAACGGGATCTGGTATATTGGCTTCAGCATTAGGCATGGATAAAGTACGTACCAAGCAGTTATGGCAAGGCTGCGGGCTCTCAACCGCGCCTTTTGCACTACTAAGCGCTGATACAGACTGGCAGCAAGTGGTCAATATGCTCGGATTGCCTTTAATTATAAAGCCTGTGCATGAAGGCTCTAGCATCGGCATGACTAAAGTAAATCATCTTGATGAATTGCCAGCCGCTTATGCAACGGCTATTGGCTGCGGCGATGCAGTTATGGCTGAGCGCTGGATTACGGGCCGCGAATTTACCATCGCTATTATTGACGATGAAGCCTATCCTGTTATTCGCCTAGAGCCTGCCGATATCACTAACTTTTATGACTTTGAAGCCAAGTACAATCGCAATGATACTAGCTACTACATACCTTGTGGCTTGAGCGTGAGTGAGGAGCAACACTTGCAGGCTTTGAGTCTTGCAGCCTTTCGGGCAGTAGATGCCAAAGGCTGGGGCCGAGTCGATGCCATGCAGGATCAGCAGGGTAATTTTTGGTTGCTTGAGATTAATACTGTACCTGGTATGACCAGTCATAGCTTAGTACCGATGGCAGCCAAAGCTCGCGGTATGGATTTTGAGCACTTATGCTGGCATATTTTAGCGCAAACGGTCTGATCTATAATGTCTCAGGGAAGCTGCTATAAAACAGCAACATGTAAACTTGTGTAAATTCAATAGTCTTAGCGCGGCTTGAGCTATTGTTTAGCGATAAAATACGTTAACATTAAGATTGAGATTAGAAATTTATTTCATAACGATTGACTTATTTTAATAGTTAAGCATATGATATGCCAATTTTTAATATTTACCATAAAATCAAAGCCTAGCAATAGTCATGACTGATTTAGTTTTTATATTTTACTAGCTTTAATGTCAGCTGATTTCAGAATGACAGGCCTTATATTTAGGTTGTTTTAGTTAGGAATTTATAGCATCAGTTATATGTTTTAATATTGAATAATCAGAAACAAATACACACTACAGTTAAAGCAATATAGGGACGACTACTATCATGACTCAAGCTGTCAATGAATTGGGTGACTTGATGAGTGATGATCGTCTTAGCCAAGAGTCTAGATTTTCTCTACCAACATCTGCTAAGTACTTTTTTACAGCATTGGTTATCGGCTTGTTACTATTGATATTACTGATGGGTGCCAAGGCTCTACGCGATGCACCGCCAGCAGCAGTTCAGGTAAGCACTAAAGGTCTGACAGTCAGTCAAAATCAGATTTTACAGCAAGCGATGGATCAGCAGATAGTCAGTAGCTTTTTTACGACTGACCTGCAAGCTCTACGGGACATTGTCTTAGGTATGGCTTGGGTCGATCAAGTGAGTGTCACTCGTGACTGGCAACAGGGCATAGTGATTACTGCGTTACCTAAACAAGCCGTTGCTAACTTTGGCACTGAGCGTTTGGTAGATGCTAAAGGCAAGGTATTTGTTCCAGTAAATAACAAAGATCTGACGCAGCAAAGTTTTGCAAATCTGCAAGGTGAAGTGAGTCAAGCACCAGTTATTATGCAGCAGATGCAGCAGATAAATGACTGGTATGCTCCTTTGGACATGTACGTAGAAGATATTATTTTGACGCCACGTATGACTTGGCTAATACGTTTTGATAATGGTTTGCGAGTGATTGTCGATAACGAAAATACGGCGCAAAAACTGCTCAATCTCAGTCAGCTGTTAGCAAGTCAATTGAGCAGTCGTCGTGAGAACATTCAGTCAGTAGATTTGCGTTATAAGAATGGTTTTACTATCGCTTGGCATAATGTTGAGCTTAATGCAGAACCAGTGCTAGAAGCTGTAGCACCTTTGCCTTAATATTTATGCCCTAAGTTCTGGGTTTTTATACTTTTGTTTTTATATAATATCTATAATAATAGTCGCTATATAACACCCAGTTAATGACTGAATTATTAGCTTTATGGTTTGTAAATAAGTTTGCTCTATTCTAAAGGCTTTAAACGTTCGTTTTAATGATTTAATGGAGACGTCATATGGTCTCCTGTTTTATGATAATTTGTCTGGTAACATGAAAAATACTGAAAATCTAGTCGTTGTTCATTTAAGTGCCACTGCGGTCTATGTGGTGATAGGTAGTGTTGTGTCCGAAAAAGACATTCGCATTATGGGTGTTGGACAAGTCAAAAGTAATGACTTTTATCAAGGTAAGATCATACATCGTGAACGTCTGCAAAGCGCCATCAAACAAGCCATTCAAGACGCGGAAGATACTGCTAATTGTCGGGTGCACAGCGTTTGGTTAACTTTATCAACACCTGAGCTATCCAGTAAAAACAGTATAGGACAAGTCGCTGTTGAAGACGGTACAGTCGCGGCAAAAGATATGGTACAAGCTTTGTCTAATGCCAAATCCAAGGACTTACCTCCTGACTATTATTTGATGCATTGCTGTCAACAAGGCATCTATGTCGATGAGCAGGACACTATCGTTGATGATGCTATGGAGATGTTGGCTAAAGACATCACCGTTATGTATCATATGATGATGCTACCAGTGGTCAGTCGCCAAAATATTCAAAAACTACTGCAAAGCTGTGATGTTGGTGTTGATCATGTGGTTTTTGATGCCATAACCAGTGCTGAATACAGCCTCATAAATGAAGAGCGTCAGCAAGGCGTCTGCTTAATCGATATTGGCGCCAGCACAACTAGTATTTGTGTCTATAAAGAAAACAAATTAATTTTTACTCATTGCGTGCCAAGCGGTAGTCATGCGGTGACCATGGATATATCAGCAGATTTTGGTATTTCTATGATAGAGGCTGAAAAGCTAAAAAAATTACATGGTACTGTTGATGTGCCTAGTATAGATCCTAGCGTGTTCTTTCTTTATAAGACGCAGGGAGCGGCAGATGCTCTGAATGTACATACTTATAGTTTAGCGCAGATTATTGAAGCGCGTTATGTGCAAATATTTACTGAAATAGTGCGTCAGCTTCATGATGCCGATCTGCTACATTATATTGATCGCGGTTTTGTATTGACAGGTGGTGGTAGTGCTATAAAAGGCATGGTTCCTTTCGCTAAAAAGCTATTAAAGATGCCAGTAGTAATGACGAATACTCATCCTGCTATCAGCGCTTATAACCACTTTGAAAATGAAGACTCTTTCAAACAGCTGAATACGCAAGTCAACGATCGTGCTTATCAGACCGCTTTTGGTACTTTGTTATATAGTCAAAGTGAGCAGTTTCGTCATAGTGAGCAAAGTGAGCCGGAAGCGGCTGAGCAAAAACGCGTGAAGAATGCATTTCGCGGTGTTGGTCAACGCTTTAATAGTATGCTCAAAAAAATCTTGTAGACAATTAGTCTTTATTTTATTTAATATATTTACATATAGTCAGTCGATAACACGTTTTTTAGGCGTCATTACCTATCGATCATTATGCTATCTGCAACTGGAGAAACCTATTTATGTCAAAATACACCATGCCAGATGACAATCATTCGCAATCTAATGGTCAAGCTCGTTTTATCGTATTCGGGGTCGGCGGTGGCGGCGGTAATGCCGTTGAGCACATGGTACAGCAAGGTATTCAAGGAGTGACGTTTGTCTGCGCTAATACAGATAAACAAGCACTTGATCGTCTGACTGCGCCGCATAAACTACAGCTCGGTGCCAAGAGCAACCGTGGCTTAGGTGCGGGTGCTAATCCTGAAGTAGGACGTGAAGCCGCTGAGAGTGAAGAGGATGCGATTCGCAGCTTACTCGAAAGTGCGGATATGGTATTCATTACGGCAGGTATGGGTGGTGGTACTGGTACAGGTGCAGCGCCTGTTATCGCTCGTATTGCTAAAGAGATGGAAGTACCTACTGTTGCTGTAGTGACCACACCCTTTAAGTTTGAAGGCGGTAAGCGCATCAAAGCAGCTAAAGCTGGAATCGAGCAACTTACCAATTTTGTTGACTCTATTATCACTATCCCTAATGATAAGCTAATGAGTATCTACGGTAACATCTCAATGCAAGACGCTTTTAAAAAGGCAGATGATGTGTTGTTGCATGCTGTGCAAGGTATTGCTGGGACTATCGCTAGCAAAGGCGTCATTAATATTGATTTTAACGATATCCGTACAGCGATGACTGCTAAAGGCCATGCTATGATGGGTATCGGTCGCGCTAGTGGCGATGATCGTGCCCGTCAAGCGACAGAAAAAGCGATCAGATCACCGTTACTTGATGATTTGCGTTTAGAGAATGCCAAAGGCTTGATCGTTAACGTTATGTCTTCTGAATCTTTATCACTAGAAGAGTTTAGTCAAATCAGTGAGATCGTTGAGGCTATTACTGATACAGATGAAGCTGATATTTTCTATGGTTCAGTGATAGACGAAGATATGGGTGATGATATTCATGTTACTGTTATAGCAACTGGACTGACTCTGAATGAGCAATCAGGGTCTGAGACTGTACAACCAGTCCCTTCTGCCACTAGTAATCAAGCGGTTGACCCTAACTTGCATACCAGTGCTTTAAATAGTCAAAAGCAATCAAAAGTGCAGTCCTATCAAAACAATGTTGCTCGCCCAAGCTCAGAGCAAGAGAAGCGACCTACTCAAACCAATAGTATTCAAGACTATTTGAGACGCCAACAGAACAGATAAGGGCTATATTTAGGGACATCCTCTAATAATTGTTATTGAAAATATTACTTATAACTACTATTTAGTAATTTAATGACTATGAAAACTTTTAATTAACGTTATTTATTTTGAAAAAAAGTCAGCGATACAAAGCTGGCTTTTTTTTATCTTAATTATTTGTATGATGTTGAATTTAAAGTATATAAGGAACGATTCGCCTGAATCTTACGTCAAAATATAGCTTCTAATACTACTTACATAAGCTTTTTTATTATTAAAAAAATTATAACAATGAAATAAGCTCATATGATAAGTAAACAAGTCAGTAATTTTTACCTATAGCGAATTGGTGTTGGCTAGTGGTACACTAGGGCAATTGTAACAAAATATGTGAGAGTAGCCATGAATCAACGAACTATAAAAACAGCGATATCAATTACTGGTACAGGTCTGCATAGTGGCGAGTCTGTTAATTTAGAGTTTTATCCTCAGCCTGTCGATACTGGTGTAGTATTTGAGCGCTCAGACATCGAAGATAGTGTTGCTATTCCAGCTAGTGCTTTTTTGGTTCAAGACACTATGATGTCATCCAATCTAGTCTTTGGCGGTACTCGAGTAGGAACGGTTGAACATCTGCTTAGCGCGGTTGCAGGTCTAGGCGTTGATAACTTGCTCATTCGAGTATCAGCAAGCGAGATACCTATCATGGATGGTAGTGCCTCACCCTTTGTAGGGTTGTTATTACAAGCTGGATTTGTAGAGCAAGACGCGCCAAAGAAATTTTTAAGAATTATTAAACCTGTGAAGGTGAGGGTAGATGACAAGTGGGCAGAGCTTCGTCCCTATGATGGTTTTGAATTAAATTTCGAAATTGACTTTGATCATCCAGCCTTTGACAAAGATCATCAACATGCACAATTGCAGTTTTCTACCCAAAACTTCATCGAAGAGTTAAGCTCCGCACGTACCTTTGGCTTTTTAAATGATATTGAAGCTTTACGTAAGAACAATCTAGCGCTAGGCGGTAGCATGGATAACGCCATAGTTATCGATGAATCAAAAGTGCTTAACGCTGAAGGACTGCGTTTTGCTGATGAGTTCGTTCGCCATAAAATTTTAGATGCTTTGGGCGACTTATATCTTATTGGTTATCCGATAGTGGGCCGTTTCAATGCTTATAAATCAGGTCATGCTTTGAATAATTTACTCGTTCGGGAAGTGCTGTCTGATGAAAGTTGCTACGAAATTGTAACTTTTTATGACAATGTAAGCTGTCCTATCGAATATTTACCTCTGACTAATACAATGGTTAAGGGATAAGTACACGAATATACAGGATGTATCGCAACAATTACGTAATATTACATAGTAGACGGCGATAATTGTCATTTTGCTATCATTATTTCAATAATTGCTAGATTATCATCCATTCCAACCCTTAGTAAAATAAGAGCTTGAAGAAGCAAAAAGTCTGAACACCTTTATATTCATATTATGCATATAAAGGTGTTCAGACTTTTTTTTGGATAAAAGCCGCTAAAAGTTGTATTTTCAGTCAGCTTTTTTATAGTTTATTTACATAACTTTACATTGTAAGGTAGTAAGTTTTAGTCATTAATGAGTCTTAAAAGAGCGTTTTTGAGGTTTTTATCAGTGGTGACATGCTCTATTGCCTGTGCTATAGTCCGTTTTGTGTTCGGGGTCAGGGCTTTATATTCATGAGCTTTAGACGATTCCGATAAGACTGAAGAGAGTGCTTGAGAAGTCATATTTGGTTGAGATGTCTTAGCTACTATCACCTGAATTCGATTAAGGTGTTGAAAGGTCAAAGACTGCTTTGTTAACACTTCTAGATATGACTTTTGTAAATAACGGATATGGTTGGCAGCAGTAGTAGAAATCACACTCAGTGTTAGTTTCTCAGAGGTTAGACCTACTACCCAGCAGCTTTCAAGTATTTCATCAGGCAAACAGTCTATTAACAGCTCTTTTAGCTCATTAGTCGCCTTTACATAAAGACGCATGTTATCAGCAAGGGTTTGAGGTAGTGCGCTACCAGCAAAAATTTGATGATCGATAAGTTTGGCGAGCTGATTAGGTTGTTTGTTAGACATGATGAAGACTCGTTTGCTAAGCATTGCATAATCATAGAGTTGATTATTCAAGGTTTTAAGATATATCGTAAGCTATTTGTGAGATGGATAAATATGATGGTAATAATGCCATGTTCCATTGAAGATTAAAGAGCTTACTGCTTGACCTAGGATTTTATCATGTTTGTTTGATGATTATATCCTCTAAATTAATTGATGTTCGTCATGGATGATGAGCAATCTTGCATTAACAATAGGTAGTAAATTTATGAAACAAGCTTTATTGATTTTGTCAGTATTGGGAATGGGCATAGCACAGGCTAACGGTGCTGTAGAAACAACCTTTCAACCGAACAATACCTTGAGTCATACCATCACCAATAGCTCTATCTCTCAAAATTACGGTTCTGTTAAAAACATATATAGCACTAATAGTGGTGCCTATGTGTCTAGCAATGACGAGATTAGTCAAGCTATCGATAACCTTAGTGCTCACGCCAAACAAAAAGAATATCAGTTAGCCTCATTGACCAGTCGCTTATCTTATGAGCGCCAGCAAAAAATCAGTAATAGCATCCCAGATAGCAATTCAGCTCCTGCTATCGCTGCTGCTCGTGCTTCACGCGTAGCGCTCTCTAGAAGCTCTGGTTACTGTGCACGTTATGTGCGTAAAGCGCTGCAATCTGCAGGTTATGAATTCACTCCTAATCCTTCAGCTTATCAGTATGCCACTCGCGGTACGCTTAGCAATGCAGGCTTTACTAAGATCAGTAATGATATGCAACCTCAAGTAGGTGATGTTGTTGTTTACAACCGTACCTCAAGCCGTCCACATGGTCATATCCAAATATTTGATGGTACGGACTGGGTATCAGATTTCCGTCAGAAGAGCATTAGCCCGTATAGTGGTACTTATAGCTATACTACATGGCGCGATTCTCAATACGTTGATGATGCCTCAGATCGTGGTATTTATCTAGCTATGGCTGAATAATGAGCTAAGATGGTAGCACTCTAAAAACTCAGTAATGCCTTAGAATGGTATTACTGAGTTTTTTATGCTTATGCTTTAGGTTTTATTTGCAATATGCACGGTAGTTTAGACCGTAATGATAATTTTACGGCTTAAAGTTTGTCCAATAGTGTTTTTGATGAAAATCAGGTGGGGAGGCGTGCTTTGCTGCAAAGTATAAAGCGACGCTATCAAAGTAAAGAATCACGCAAGGGTGCAGCTGCTCAATACCCTTAGCAAGTAAACTTCGGGGCAATTGATCCAAATCGATAGTAAAGCTACGTTTATAGTCATAGACAGCTGTGAACATCAGTGCAGACAAAGAGTTGGGCGTCGATGTCGCCCTATGAGCTACATTAAGCGAGCTTGTGTTAAGAAAACGATTCAAGGGTAAATGAGCTATCCAATTTATACTAGCCTGCTCGTCACTATTAGCTTTATATAAGGGCACAGGCGGCATACAGTCAGGCTGACGGTAATCTGCAAATTGATATAACGCGTAGCGTCCATTGGGACTCGCATTAATCTCGATATAATGGGTGGTTTGGTCGATATCACTTGATGGGTTAGCGCCCGTTATAAAACACTCTAGACAAGTTTGCTCCCATAAGTAATCGATAAACTTGACTTGATCAGGTTGCCATTGTGGCCAGTCAAATAAACTCGCCAGACGCCTATTGGGTAATCGAATTTGATAAGTTAGCGCCAGCGTTGACGGTTGAATAAGCGATATATCAACCATGACTTGGATAAGATGCAACTGCTCTACTGAGATGCTGAGCTGTCGCGCAGCTATTGACAAGCCATCCATAGCGAGCTGTAGTTTGAAGCGTTGGCTCATGATAATTTTTCTTTCATAGCTAATACGTAGGATGATAGTCGATAAAAAAGGCCACGATATTCATTCGCAGCCTTCTTTGCTTATCTACTTATATAGTCAAACTAAAGCTACTCGGCATGGCGAGCTAAGTTTGACAGTTTTGGGTTGGCATTCGGATTTTGACGTAGTAATAATGCCATACGTCCGATAGTGTGGATCAGTTGAGCCTTAGCAGCAACCGCTAGCTCAGTACAAACCAAGTCGCGTTCGTGCTTACTTCCTGCTGGTAGTTTTACCTTTATAAGCTCATGATCGCTCAAAGCACGATCAATCTCTTCAGTGATCGCTGGCGTAACACCATTATTACCGATCATGACTATTGGTTTTAGCTCGTGACCAATACCTTTTAGGCGTTTAATAGTTGCGTTATCGAGTTGCATAAAATTCCTAAGCGTTATCAAATTAAAAATTAACAATCAGTTTGTCTAAAACATATCTGGGATTAAATCGGCAGTATTGTGCACGATTTTAATCATGAAGATGTTAAAATGATTGTCTTGAATCTATTATAAACGCTCACGCCTAATAAAGCTGTTAAATGATGCTTTAATACGATCTTAATATAGGCTTTTAAAGCTATTAGCTATCAACGAGCAGCACACAGTAAATAGCACAGCTCGCAAAAAGCTGTAAAGCTATAGAAGTACAACAGGAGCAAATGTTTTGGCCACCCGCATTGACAATAAGAAACTGACAAAAAGTAGCCGTGCTTGGATAAAAGAGCATATCGATGACCATTACGTACAAAAAGCGCAAAAAGATGGCTATCGTGCGCGCGCCGCTTATAAACTGCTTGAGATCAATGAAAAAACCAATCTTATTACTAAAGGGGCGACCGTAGTCGATCTAGGTAGTGCGCCTGGTAGCTGGTCACAAGTTGCGAGCAAATTAGTTGGTGAGAAGGGTACACTTATCGCCTCTGACATCTTAGCCATGGACGCTTTAGCTGATGTTACTTTTATTCAGGGTGACTTTCGTGAAGCTGAGGTTTTCGACCGTATTATGCGCGAGGTCGGTAACAAGCAAGTGAATGTCGTATTGTCTGATATGGCGCCTAACACCGCAGGCAATAGCGCAGTGGATCAGCCGCGGATGATTTACTTGTGTGAGTTGGCAGTGGAGTTTGCTTTGGCCACGCTACCTAGTGGTGGCGCTTTGATTATGAAAGTATTTGAAGGCGTAGGCATGCAAGAGCTACGTCAACAGATGCAAAAAGATTTTAGTAAAGTACGCAGTATAAAGCCTGCCGCTTCACGTGCGCGCTCCAAAGAGATATTCTGGATAGCAACCAAATAATTTATATTTTTAATGTTTTCAATAGGTTATGATGGGTTTTTTGTCTTATGACATCAGCGTAGGCAAGTATTTACAGTCGTTTGAAACTGCTACAATAGTTAACTGAATAATATGAGTTTATGCTTGAATAATGCGGGTTAAAACCACATAACATGGTATATTAACTTTGTTTTTATTATCTATTTTAAGCAAAGTCGTCTGATGAAACCTAATAGGTTACAGACGTCACGTGTCAAACTGACACACCAATAAGTAAGGGATGGGGAAACTAGTGAGCGACATGGTAAAAAATACCTTATTGTGGCTGGTGGTAATCGGCGTTTTGGTGCTGGTATTCAGTGGCTTCGATAAGTCAACTGAGCCTGATAGCCTTAACTACTCTGAGTTTGTGACTGCAGTGTCAGAAAACCAAGTAGCTAGCATCGAAATTGACGGTGAGCAAATCACTGGCGAGAAGAAAAACGGATCAACATTTGAGACTATTCGCCCTGCGGTAGCAGATGAACAGCTATTACCGTTATTGCGTGAAAACCAAGTCAATATCGAAGGTACAGCGCCAAAACGTCAAAGTGTATTGATGCAGCTGTTAATTGCCAGCTTTCCTATTCTATTGATTATTGGCCTGTTTCTGTTCTTTATGCGCAATATGCAAGGTGGCGCTGGCGGTAAAGGTGGCGGCCCTATGAGCTTTGGTAAGTCAAAAGCCAAGATGCTCACCGAAGATCAGATCAAAGTTAACTTTGATGACGTGGCTGGCTGTGAAGAGGCTAAAGAAGAAGTTGTCGAAGTGGTTGAGTTCTTACGTGATCCTGACAAGTTTACTAAATTAGGCGCAACTATTCCACGTGGTATCTTGATGGTAGGCCCACCAGGTACTGGTAAAACACTACTAGCTCGTGCGATCGCTGGTGAAGCTAAAGTACCGTTTTTCTCAATATCAGGTTCAGATTTTGTTGAGATGTTCGTCGGTGTTGGTGCCTCGCGTGTTCGTGATATGTTTGAGCAAGCCAAAAAAAGTGCACCTTGTATCATCTTTATCGATGAGATTGATGCCGTAGGTCGCCATCGTGGCTCAGGTATGGGCGGCGGTAATGATGAGCGCGAACAGACTTTGAACCAGTTATTGGTTGAGATGGATGGCTTTGAAGGTAACGAAGGTGTTATCGTCATTGCAGCGACTAACCGTGCTGATGTTCTTGACAAAGCCTTGCTACGTCCAGGTCGTTTTGACCGTCAGGTGCAAGTAGGTTTACCAGATATCAAAGGTCGTGAGCAGATCTTAAAAGTGCATCTGCGTAAATTGCCAAATACCACTGGTGTTGATGCCAATTCGCTCGCGCGTGGTACGCCTGGATTCACTGGCGCACAGTTGGCAAACCTAGTGAACGAAGCTGCCCTGTTTGCCGCTCGTCGTAGTAAACGTAGCGTCGATATGAATGACTTTGAAGATGCTAAAGATAAGCTATACATGGGTCCTGAGCGTAAATCTATGGTCATCCGTGAAGAGGAGCGCCGTGCTACTGCTTATCATGAAGCGGGCCATGCGCTAGTTGCGGAACTACTACCAGGTACTGATCCTGTGCACAAAGTGACTATTATGCCGCGCGGCTTTGCGCTTGGTGTCACTTGGCAGCTACCTGAGCACGATCAAACCAGTATGTATAAGTCTAAAATGCTAAGCGATCTTGCTATTTTATTTGGTGGTCGTATCGCTGAAGAAGTCTTTATCAATCAGATGTCGACTGGTGCCTCTAATGACTTTGAACGTGCCACTAAAATGGCACGAGCCATGGTCACTAAGTACGGTATGTCTGATGCGCTTGGTATCATGGTGTATGAAGATGATGACAGCTCGCAAGGTTACTTTGGTGGCGGCGGACGCTCAATCTCAGAGGCTACTCAGCAAAAGGTCGATGATGAAGTTCGTCGCATGCTTGAGGAGCAGTATGATATCGCCCGTGAGCTGATCGAAGCCAACAAAGATAAGATGCATGCGATGGTTGACGCTTTGATGAAATGGGAAACCATTGATCGTGATCAGTTGCAAGACATCTTAGCAGGTGAAGCACCACGTCCACCAAGAGTGTATCAGCATAACGAGATTAACCTCTCAAAAGATGATACTAAGACGACTGCTATACCGCCGCCATTACCTGCGATGTAGAGTATAGTTTTAACATCAACTTATTTGTAGGAAAAGCCCTTTTCATAAAGGGCTTTTTTGTGGCTGATAGTTGAGTTTACGTTTAGTAATCAAGCCAAGTTGAGAGAGCCTTAGCGCTAGTATCGCTTTACTGATATCATAAGTTGGCTTCATATTTATATAAAACTACACAGGATTGATTATGCCCTTGTTTAACCCTTTACCTGCCTATACAGTCATGAGTCGTCAGAAGGTTTTAGACTTATCACAGCCACATATTATGGGTATCTTAAATGTGACACCAGATTCTTTTTCAGACGGTGCTCAGTTCAATGGCGTGGATGAAGCACTGGCTCATTGCCAAACGATGATGGAGGCAGGGGCTAGCATTATCGATATTGGTGGTGAATCAACTCGCCCTAATGCGCAAGCTGTGATGACTGATGAGGAAATAGATCGAGTAGTGCCTGTCGTTGAGGCTATCCGTAGCCATTTTGGCAATGAGATTTGGCTATCTATCGATACTAGTAACCCATCTGTTATGCAAAGTGCTTTTGCAGCAGGCGCAGACATCTGGAACGATGTGCGCGCGCTCAAACGTGACGGTGCAGCGCTCATGGCGGCAAACCTAGATATACCCGTTATGCTGATGCATATGCGTGGTGAGCCGACGACGATGAATGATTTGGCGCACTATAAAGATGTTATCTTTGAGGTCAGTACTGAACTGAATAATCGTATTGAAGAGGTGACGGCATTAGGGGTCAAACGTGATAAGATAATTATTGATCCAGGCTTTGGTTTTGCCAAGACTTACGAACATCATTGTATTTTATTGACTCAGCTTGATCGCTTAAAAGCGCTCGGTTTTCCTATAATGTTTGGCATTTCACGCAAGCGCTTTTTGGCAGAAGTACTACACAGAAGTGGTGTTGCAACAGTGGTCGATACGCAAGCCCAAGAGCGTGATGCTGCGGGTACTGCCGCAGGACTGCTAGCATTGCAACAAGGCGCTAGTATAATTCGCACCCATAATGTCGCTATGATGCAACAGTCAACATCATTATGGCAACAGTTGGCGACTTATAATAAAGATAACCATTGAGACTAATAAAATACAGCTGTTTGACTAGCTGACTTTAATTTTTACTATATTGAGAGCGTTATTTATGACTACAACTCACCTGAAAAATCAGCAACCAAGCCAGCCAGAGCCAACCATTGAGCAGCGGCGGATTATTTATCAAGCGCGTCGTGGTCTCAAAGAGTTAGATTTTTATATTGATCCTTATGTTAAGGAGATGTACTTACACGCGATACCAGCTGAGCAATTAGTGTTTGCCGAAATGCTGACTTATGAAGACCCAGACTTGCTTGATTATTTTACCAATCAGTCTCAGCCTGAGGACAAAGCCGTATGGGAGCTGGTCAATAAGATCAAGACATGGCGTCATAGTAAGGGTTTATAGTCGTATTAATAATGGCGCTATAGTGGCTAATATTTTATTATGATGGCTTGTCTAAAATGGACTCTTAATAAAGGTTCAATGGACTATAAGGATATAGCGCTTATGACCTCTCTACGTATTGATGCTGCCGTCAAAGCTGGGAGCTATTTACGCTTATTGATTTACATTACTTTGATTGGTACGTTAATACTATTAGCTTTGTTTGCTCAACTATCCTTATGGCAGTACTTATTTGTCTTTATAGTAACAACGCTTGTGGTCAGCTATCTCGCTTTATCACGGCCGATAGTACTGCATTTAAGCCAGCCTCCGCTTAGCCAGCGCTTAAATCAAGGCTGGCAGCTGCTAATGCGTACTAGTCGCGGTGATGCCTTATGGCAAGCGGAACTTATCAGCGTACAACGTTATCAGTTATTAATACATTTGCAATTCAAAGTCGTAGAACCTCGATCAAAATTACTCTCTATCACGATATTTCGCGATCAGATGACACCTACGCAATGGCAAGCAATAAACATACTAGCTACCGTCACTCATGTACAAAGCTCATAACAAAACGCCTATCTAGAAACCTCGCAATATCTGCTATCTTAACTATGAACAGCATTCTATATTATATGAATAACATAAGGATAAAGTTATGAGTTTACTAGGAAATTTGGTAGCACAAGTCGCTCGCAGCGCTATGGATCCCAATGATGCTCAGCGCAATCCAGTCAATCAAGGTGTGAATCCACGTCGTACAGGTGGGCTTGGTGACATATTAGGGAGTGTGCTTGGCGGTGGTGGTCAAACAGGGGGCTATAACCCGCAACAATACGAACGCCAACAGGACAAAGGTTTTGGGTTAGATGACATCGTCGGGGGATTGGGCGGTATGCTGAGTGGTAATCAACGCAGCGGTATGAACGCAGGCGCAGGTGGGCTCGGTGATATCTTAGGTAGCGTATTAGGTGGTGGGCAGAAAAGCCGAGGCGGCTTCGGTGGTAAAGGAATGCTAGTAGCAGCTTTAATGCCAATGGTGCTCAGCTGGGTACAACGCAATGGCGGTTTGGGTGGGGCTTTGTCCAAAATAACCGGTATGGGTCATGAGCAGCAAGCACGCTCTTGGATGAGTAACAGCGAGCAGAACGAGAACCTCGATCCTAATGAGATTAGTCGCTTATTTGATGAGCAAGAGATTCAGCAAGTGGCGGCTCATACGGGTGCAAATGACAGCGAGGTTCGTCAAGGACTGGCTGAGCTGTTACCTGAGGTGATGAATCAGCTCACTCCTAATGGCAACTTAGATAATGAAGCTGAGGCCAATCAAGAGATTGATCAAATTATGGGTCAGTTATCTAGTCGTTTAGGCGGCTTGAAATAAGTCAAATTGTTATAAGTATATTATTTTAAAGTTTTGTCATCGAAGAGTATGTTTGACAACATACTCTTTTTTTTATATTAAAAAATCATTAGTAACAAAGTGGTTTTATATTAAATATAAAGTTAGTTTATAATTACTTCAGTATACAACTAGGCTTCATTTCAAAAAACCTAATAGACTTTAAGGTTTTTTTATATTTAAAACTACGTCAAGTGAGTGCGCTATGCCTTTTAAACCTATACCTACGGTCATTGCTATTTTAGCAGGCTTGATCATCTGGTTTGTTATTCCTGTACCTGCTGGCGTGACCCCAGAAGCTTGGCACATGTTAGCGTTATTTATAGGTACTATTGTAGCTATCATCGGCAAAGCATTACCCATTGGCGCTATTGCTATTATTGCTGTGACATTAGTAGCGCTTACAGGTGTCACTAATGAGAGTCCAAAAGTATCTATTGCTGATGCATTATCAAGCTACTCAAGTCCATTAATTTGGTTGATCGGTATTGCAGTGATGATCTCACGCGGCTTGATAAAAACAGGTCTAGGTCGTCGTATTGCATATTATTTTATTTCGATCTTTGGTAAAAAAACTATCGGTGTCGCTTATTCATTAACGGCAGCGGAGCTTATGATCGCGCCTATAACACCCTCTAATACAGCACGAGGCGGCGGGATTATTCATCCAATTATGAAGTCTATCGCTCAAAGCTTTCACTCTACGCCAGAGGAGGGTAGTCAAAAAAAGATCGGTAGCTACTTAGCTATGGTCAATTACCATGCTAATCCGATTACCTCTGGAATGTTTATCACAGCGACTGCGCCTAATCCACTAGTCGTTGATTTAGTCAATAAAGCCACTGGCGGTGATATTCAATTGTCTTGGACGACATGGGCTGTGGCAATGTTTATACCGGGTATGCTATGTCTGATATTAATGCCGATCGTTATTTATTTGATTTATCCGCCAGAGGTTAAGCAAACCCCTGATGCTAAGATTTTTGCCAAAGATAATTTAACTGAGATGGGGCATGTCAGTACGCAGGAAAAAATTATGCTCGGTGTGTTTGCTCTGATGCTTATATTATGGGCCAACATTCCTGCGCTTATCTTTGGTGAGCAATTCAGCGTTGATGCCACAACCACAGCATTTATTGGGCTATCTACTTTGATAGTGACAGGCGTATTGACTTGGGATGATATCCTTAAGGAAAAGTCGGCTTGGGATACGATTATTTGGTTTGGCGCGCTGATTATGATGGCTTCGTACTTGAATAAATTAGGGCTTATCAGCTGGTTCTCAGAGAATATCGAATCTATGATAGGGATAACAGGAGTCGGCTGGGTCGGTGCAGTGGCGATTTTAACTTTAGTTTATCTCTATATTCATTACTTTTTTGCGAGTACTACTGCTCATATCACTGCGCTATTTGCCGCCTTTTATGCCGTTGGACTAAGCTTAGGCGCGCCACCAATGTTATACGCGCTTATTCTAGCAGCAGCAGGTAATATTATGATGACCTTGACCCACTATGCAACGGGTACAGCACCTGTTATCTTTAACTCAGGTTATATTACCCTTGGCGAATGGTGGGGTGTAGGAGCGGTGATGAGTGTGGTGAACTTAGTGGTTTGGATTGGTGCGGGACTGATATGGTGGAAGTTCTTGGGCTACTATTAAGTATTTAAAATTAAAGTTTTGAGACATTATAAATACTAAAAACGCTCATCTAAATTGTCTAAAGTATAGTTGAGCGCAGCAAAGCAAACATCAGCCTTAAAACCGCGATATTGCAAAAAGCGCAACTGCTTGGCTTTCTCTTTTTGCTCAGTAGGGATGCTATCACCGTATTTTTTTATGCGCGCGGTGACGGCAAGCTTTAGCCAATCAACACCATCGACTAAGCTGTCCTCGTCATCATCAACAAACTCACTAAATTCTTCAGATTCAGTATTTGCCATATCAATAAGCTCGTCTATGTTGCTTGGCATAGGGAGCTTTTTTTTGTAAAACTCTTGTTTAATACGTCCGCGACCGCGACCCTTACGAATATTTTCGCGAATGAGCATCAAAGTTGTACGATAGTCGCTTTGATAGCCTTTTTCCTCAAATTCATCCAGCAGCGTATTGATGCTATCAGGATCTTGCTCCTTGTCGATAAGCTTTTGCTTGAGCTCAGCTCTACCATGCTCGCGTCTCGATAGATAATAAAACGCCAACCAACGCAAACGACTTTCGGCCTTTATAGCGTCAAGCTCAGCTTGCTTTTGCTCTGGAGTGCGCAGATAAGCTTTTAGAGCAGAGGGTATGTTATCGGTATTCGTATTTGTACTGATATCTTTATTAGCATCAGGTTGCTCGCTATTTTCATTAAGCTCAACAGTACCCTTTACCTCTGCTAGCATCTGTTTGATACTCTGCGATTCAGGAGGTGTATAGACGGGAGCATCAGTCGATTCAGCAATAAAAGCAGCCGCAGGATGAAAACGCTTTTTTTTCTTAGTGCCTTGTTTTGATTTGGGTTTAGACTGAGGTTTAAAATGAGAGCTAGGTTGATATGACTCAGAAGCTGAATCTGCTAAATAACCATTATCAGCATCTGTATCGTCATTCGTTTTTTCTTGAGTATTAAAATAATCGTTAGAAGGCTTATCTAAACGCTTCACCTTTTTTGATTTTATACGTTCAAATAACTCAGTTTTGCTAGGCTTGTTCTGAGATTTATTGTAGGTTTTATTGCGGGGCTTTTTTTTTGCACCAACCGCATTAGCCGAGTCGGTGTCCGACTCGGCTAGTATTTCGGCTAAGGTTTTAATCTGCATAGAAGACCTCTATACGATCTATAAGCACTTTATTATTACAAAGGTGCTTCTGATTCAGCGTTTACATCCGCCTCAATTTCTTCAGCATCTGACTTAGCATTTTCGTTAACCGTACCTAATTTTTCAGCGCGAATTTTGGCTTCAATTTCTTCAGCAATAGCAGGATTCTCTTTTAGATAAATTACCGAATTGGCCTTACCTTGACCGATTTTTTCATCGCCATAACTATACCAAGAGCCCGCTTTGCCTACGGCACCGATATCAACGCCCAAGTCGATGACTTCTGCTAAGTGATTCGTACCTTCGCCATAGGTAATCTCAAATTCTGCTTGACGAAAGGGTGGTGCCATCTTGTTTTTGATAACTTTGACTCGCGTCTGATTACCAATGATTTCATCACCGTTTTTGACTGCACCAATACGGCGAATATCCATCCGTACCGAAGCATAGAATTTTAGCGCATTACCACCAGTAGTGGTCTCAGGACTACCGAACATGACGCCAATTTTCATACGAATTTGGTTAATAAAGACCACCATGCAGTTAGAGCGCTTAGCATTACCCGTAATCTTACGTAGGGCTTGACTCATCAGACGGGCTTGTAAACCCATGTGCGAATCACCCATCTCGCCTTCGATCTCAGCACGCGGTGTGAGCGCTGCCACAGAGTCAATAACGATCATATCGACAGCACCTGAGCGCACTAGCATATCAGTAATCTCTAGGGCTTGCTCACCGTTATCGGGCTGCGAAATAAGTAGATCATCAGTATTGATACCTAGCTTACGTGCATAGACAGGGTCGAGGGCGTGTTCAGCATCGATAAAGGCACAAGTACCACCTTGTTTTTGACACTGTGCAATAGCCTGCAAAGTCATCGTCGTTTTACCAGAGCTTTCAGGGCCATAAATCTCCACAATACGACCTTTAGGCAGACCGCCGATACCTAGTGCGATATCTAAGCCTAACGACCCTGTAGAGACCACGTCAACATTATTAAGCGCTGCTGAATCATCACCTAAATGCATGATAGTGTTTTTACCAAACTGCTTTTCGATCTGACCTAGTGCGGCTTTGAGTGCTTTGGCTTTATTCTCGTCCATAATGGACTCCTTATGGTTAATATAGGTTACTAAATTATCTTAGGAGTGTAAATTTCACACAGCGCATAATGAGCTTCTGTAATAAGTAACGCTTCTTCTTTAGCTCATGGTTAAAGCTTATATTTGATAATAGGATAAGGGGTGTAGAGGATTAGGAGTAAAACAACCGTTACAAGCTAATATGAGTGGTAAATCTTACTATACAGTAAATGTGAATAGGTATAGCAGTTAAAAAGCCAATAATAGTCAGGCTTTACAACGCTGACTAACAATGAAAAATACATTTTGCCGTTGTCGTTGCCTCTTTATTAGATAAGGTAATTATAGCAAAAACCAAGCCTTCTGATGAGTCTCAGCAGATACTAAGCGACAGTAATTGTCGTATGAGATAATTATGGTGTATAAATAGTATAATATTGTCGTAATCACCATAAATTCAAACCAGTGTGCTAATAGTTTGTCAAGTTGTCCACAGCAAATAGTATGATTTTATTCTGCTGCTGTGAAACATAATTCAGACTAGTAATTATTTTAAAATAAATTAAAAATAAATTATTTATATTTAATTTATATGTAAGTATTTGATTTTTATGGAATAATAAATTGTATAAAAAATGACCAATTTTACCTAAAGCGTTAGGCTATCAACGTAGGTCGTTGTCAAGTAGTGAGTTATCCACAGGGTTATCCACAGCTTCTGGGGAGAACTTAGCAAAGCCTTATACTATCAATGTTTGCGCAGTTTGCAAAACAGTAGCTTTACTACGACAGGAGCTTTTAGCATGGGTTATTCGCTAAAAAAGCTGACTAGATAGCCAAGGTTTCACGTCATATGAATAAAAAATATTATCTCAAGAACTTAGCTTTGTACAAAAATAAAAAAGCGACTATATAGATAGTCGCTTACTCACTGCACTTTAACATTCAATTCAAGCTCTGATAATATTAGATTAATCTTTAGTATAAATCAGATCCCAAACCCCATGACCACTGTTTATACCGCGACGCTCAAACTTAGTCATCGGACGAAAGTCGGGTCGAGCAGTAAATTGACCTGTACCTGCTTGATTGGTCAAGCCTACAAAATTATCTAATACCTCGACCATCCAAAAGGCATAATGCTCCCAATCGGTTGCGGTATGGAACCAGCCGCCAGATTTGAGCGCGCGCGTGACTATTGTCATACGCTCAGGACTGACAAAACGACGCTTATAGTGACGCTTTTTTTGCCAAGGGTCAGGAAAATATAGCTGAATACGGTCGATATGGTTTTCAGGTAATTGCTTGAGCAGTTGGATGGCATCACCGTTAATAATTCTGATATTAGTTAGGTTCTGCGTGCCTGCCATGTAAGCGCATTTGCCAATGCCTGGCTCATGGACTTCCACCCCAACAAAGTTACGTGTCGGCTCAGCTGCTGCCATTTCAATCAGTGAATCGCCAAGCCCAAAACCAATCTCTAATGTCAGCGGTGCCGCGCTACCATTCGGGGTGTCAGCAAACAATACACGCAAATCGGTAATACCATCAAGGTCACCATCACCGAAGCTATTATTAACTAAATACTGCGCAAACTCTGGATCCGTTAAGGCTTGCTCAGCGTTTTTGTTCATGTGGGTGCGACGTTTCATAAAGGTGTTAACGATACGTATATGCTTATCACTAACAGCAGTTGGGTCAGCTTGAGTAGCCACAGTATTATCAGTAGCCGTAACATTACTGCTCAAAGTACCAACATTAAGGCTATCAAGGTCAGTAGAGTTAGTGGGATCAGAGTTATCAAAGTTATCAGGAATAGAAGAGTTACTCATAGAATTAAGAACGCTTAGTTGCAATAAAAGATAGATCTATTATAGGCGAAATAGTTTCTAGTGTGAATGGTTATCACACTTTTGCTTATCGGCGAGGTAACGGACGCTGAGTTGTAATACAATAGAAGGCTGACTGAGAGAGAAATAAAACAGAGCTTATCGCCATGTTATTTATCGAGACTGATTCACCGCCCCCTTTTTATCAAGAAAAACTGACGCCCGCTCGGCGTAAACAGTTGGATCAATGGTTTATCGGTCATCGCACGCAAAGCTATTATATCAAGCGCTTTGAAGAGTTCGATAAACAAGGTTATTTATCACCAAAGTGGCACTGGGCGGCATTTTTTATCACCTTTCCTTGGTTGCTGTATCGTAAGCGTTATATGGACGCTATTGTTTATAGCGTCGCTGGCTGGTCATTTATTCAGCTAAATGTCGCCATCGTTTTAGTTACCTTTGAATTTGCCGCTATGTGGGTGATTCCAGATGCTTACCAGATGCTAGTACGCATGGGTATCGCTGGCGTTATTTGGGTGTTTTGGTCGTATATGGTAGCACGCTGGACGGATGCTTATTACTATCGTATGGCGCGTCGCGAAATCGCTGATGCTATTGAGGATCATCCACGTGATGAAGCGGCACAAAAGGCGCATCTCAAGAAAGAGGGTGGGGTGAGCTTATTTGGATTGGCTTTAGGGTTTGGCTTTTTTATATTTTCGCTAGTCGTTATCAATGTACAGTTCTTGCCTATCTATGCTAAACCCAAAGAGAATGCTGTCGTATTCGATGCTTATGATAGTGGCAAAACAGCGCAGAACAAAGTGGCGATACTTTATGAGCAGACGAATCGCTGTCCTACGCAGCTACCGATAACGACTGAAAATAGACAAGTGCAAGTACGCATGGCGACTCAAGTTGATGGTATCGTAGCTTCAGACTGTGCGGTTATCGCCACCATTCAAAATGTAAAGTTTCCAATACGTTATCTTGATCAGCAAAAGTTTATTTTTTATCATAACATGGATGATAATAGCTGGTACTGCACCACATCCCTCAATGATAAACAAGCGCCTGCTTACTGTGCGGATAATTAACGCGTATCAATGATAAAATTAAAACAGTAAACAGCACTTTGAATCTAAAAATAATCTAAATTTATAAATACCTTAAAGCTATAAATAATCTGAAACTATAGATTTAAAGTGATAGCTTTAAGGTTTAGGATCAGTTGCTGCGTTGTCATTGTCATCAACAGGGATGGCTTGACCCTTTAGCGCTTCATAAAACTCGCTGAGATCTAACTTGCGTGATTTATCAATATCCTCGTCAAATAAGCTCTCAAGCTCAGCCATAGCCGATTGTGCTGAGGCAATCATACTGGCCTCATCACCGTAGATAGCTTGCTGACGCTCAATCAGATCATCATCATAATCACGGAAAGTCTGAATAGTTTCGCGGGCTTTTTCAGGTGAAATACCTAATAATTGCAGCGACTCACGTGACATATCGAGTGAAGACAAATAAGTCTCACGCCAGATATGACGCACACCAACTTCACGTAGACGGTAATAATGCTGACGATCACGCGCCCGAGCTAGAACGATTAGATCAGGATAATTACGATTTAAATATTGCGCGGTAGTGATTGAGCGCTCCAAATCATCGACTGCAATGATAAAAATACGTGCCTTATTAATACCAGCGGCGCGCAAGATTTCAGGGTTTTTTGGATCGCCATAGTAGACTTGATTACCAAATTTACGCACAAAATCAACGCGATTGGCAGAGCGCTCAATAGCGGTAAATTCGATATTATGCATACGTAGTACGCGCCCGATGATCTGTCCAACTCGCCCGAACCCTGCAATAATGACGGGATGTTCATGGTCGGGGATAGTGTCGTATTCACGGCTAGGCTTGCGCTTGTCAAAAAATGGCTCGCCAAGTTTTTCTAATAATAAAAATGCTACTGGCGTCAGCGCCATAGAAATAGTCACGATGAGGTTGAGCATATTGGCCAGCTCAGGTCGCAAGACGTTTTGAGCGGATGCTACACTAAATAATACAAAGGCAAATTCACCACCTTGGGCTAAAGTGACCCCAAGACGAATACTAGTCGGCCAGCGATTGCCAGAGAGTTTGGCAATAGCAGCAATGACCCCAAATTTAATCAGCATAAGGGCAACCGCACAGCCAATGATAAACAGCGGCTGGGCGATAATGAGTTTGACATCAGTCAGCATACCAACGGACATAAAGAATAGCCCTAATAGCAGCCCCTTAAAGGGTTCAATACTTGCCTCTAACTCGTGACGATATTCTGAGTCCGCGAGTAATACCCCTGTCAAAAACGCGCCTAATGCCATCGATAGACCGATCTGCCCCATCAAGATAGACACGCCCATAACGATAAATAGTGCAACGGCAGTCAACAACTCGGTCGCACCGCTTGAGGCCACAAACTTAAAAAACGGTCGAACAATATAACGACTGGCAATAATAAGCCCTGCAAATACGGCAAAGACTTTAGCAAAATAAATCAGATCATAGCTTTGCTCGCGCACCCCTGATAAAAACGGAATAACCGCAAGTAGCGGAATAACGGCAATATCTTGGAACAGCAAAATAGTAAAGGCTTCGCGGCCGTGAGTGCTTGATAGTTGTTGTTTTTCAGTGAGAATTTGCAGGACAAATGCAGTAGAGGAGAGCGCTAAGCCAAAGCCGACGATAAAGGCGGTATCTAGATGTAGGGAGAAAGCTTTATACAAAATAGCCATTAAGATCGCGCCAGTAACCCCAACCTGTAAGCCGCCGAGTACAAAGATAGAGCGACGCAAGGCCCACAGCCGTGAAGGTTGCAACTCAAGACCAATGATGAACAGTAGCATCACCACGCCAAATTCAGAAAAATGCAATAAACTTTCCGCATCGCCTGCAACATCAAGGGCACTTGGTCCTAGAATAAGTCCCGTAATCAAATAACCTAGCACGGTGGCAATACCGAAGCGCTTACCCAGTGGGACGAACAGCAGCGCTGCACCCAAAAATATAGTCGCTTGTAGCATTAAGTTTGGTGAGCCGGCGGCAGCGGCAGCGAACATAGTCAATCCTTAGCAATCGATAAAGCAAACGCTAAAAGCGTAATGATGATTCGATAAAATTTTATTTAAGTGCTTTTGTTTAAAGGTTTCTATCTGAGCTATTTTTTTTGGTAAATTTTCCAAATATCATTATTTGCGATCGGATTGCTATAAGCATCATTACGGCGCTTGCGCGGCGTTTGGCGACTATCGACGATCTTAAAATCGGGTAGGGCATGAACAATTAATCCTGTGCGATAAAATCGTACGCGCTCAGGCTCTAGCATCTCGCCCTTAGCATCGCGGCAGAATATATAAGCTCGCAAATCGATAAACTCGCGATGGGCCACTAATCTGGCTTCATCATCATTCTCGAATACCGCTGCCATACGCTCTAGTTCTTGGACGCTATATTCACCGCATTTATCGGTTAAAGCTGTCACTGAGCCAAAGCTCTTGGACTCTTTGGCTAAAGTTTTAGTCAAATGCAAGCGTTGGACATTAAAGATAAACTGCGGAATCTCAAGGCTGGCGGGTAGGGGTAGATGATCGGGGGGCAAGTAGGCAGCTGGATAAAAAGCCATAGCGCGTTCAAGCAGGTTCTGCCAACGCGCTTGGTATGCCTGCACCTCAGCTAGATTGCCCTCATAGATAGGCATATCGCGAATCTGTCGTAGGATATCAGGCGGAAACTGCTGCTCACGAAAGCTAGCAATATCCTCTTGTAGGGTAGACAGCAATACCTTGGCGTGTTTTTTACTCTCTTTTGAATCAAGATCGAGCGGATCAGTTAGATCAGGCGCGACAAAAGGAGCTGAGCGTCTAGACATAAGGCTACATCGTCAAATAAAGGATTCTATCGAACAAGTATATATAATTTATAGGGGTAACGAGGAATAATTTACGTGGTTATTTCTGTTGATAGGCTCTCACAAGGGTATAAGTTAACGTTATTTTAATTTATTAGAGTGAGCCATTATCAGCACATAAAATATCAATAGACTCATTAATTTGTTTTGACCGGGCTATACGATGATGACCACCTGTAAAGTAGACTACCTCCCAGCTTGCAGGCAGGTCAACGAGTACTCTTTTTGCTGTCTCAACGCTCAAAATTTCATCACTTACTTCAACCATGACTTTGGTTAGCTGTTTATTGCTAGTCAGAAAAGGTAAGTCATTAGCGTCGGGCGCTCTGTTGAATAATACAACGTTAGGATTAATACAGGGTGCAATTAACAAAATTCGCAGATTATATTTATGAGCAAAATGATTGGCAAACCAGCCCCCAAGCGAATGCCCTGCTAGTACTATCCGTGGATACTCAAGCATCTTCTGCTGGATTAACTCATCATACACTTTTAGCGCCTTTTCGAAGCCTTGGCGGTAATTGACCGTTAAGCAGTATTTAAGCTGATGCTCAATACAAGTAAACTTATTGGTCTCAGCGCTTGAGTCGAGACCGTGGAAAAATAGGAGTAAAGTTTGTCCGCTGGCTACACTGTTATTACTATCTATAGAATGCGTCATCATTTTACTCTTCTTAAATAAAGCCCTAAATTTGCAGAGATATTATCTTCTGTTGTCTATTAAACTATTATCAATGCGAATGACCTATATGACCGCCTGTATCATTCATCGGGCGCTCTGAGATATTACAAATTAGGGCATCGCTATGGCTTTGAGTTTGTGGGTGCGATAGGCTTTCAATTTGAATGGTGGCATGATTGATCCCCAACTCCTGTAAGCCCTGCTCAAGCTCGCTAATCAGTAGACTAGCCTCATGAATGTTCATCTCCCCATCGACGACTACATGACTCGAGAGCGCATTTAGACCACTAGTAATGCTCCAAACATGCAAGTCATGAATCTTGATCACCTGTGGATGAGTCACCATTTGCGCCTCGACCATCTCAATCGAGATACCTTTTGGCGTACCTTCCATTAGAATATGCACCGAGTCGCGTACTACTCGATAACCGCTGACAATTATCAAAATAGCGACAATCACTGAAGCTGCTGCATCAGCCCAGACCCAGCCAAAACCCATCATTAATAAGGCGGCAACAATAGCGGCTACTGAACCCATCAAGTCACTTAATACATGCAAATACGCACTTTGCATATTGAGATTAGTCGGTTCTTTGGTTTTTGACTCATTTGCAGCCGAGCCATGACTATTATCATGATCATGACCGTCGCCAGCACTATTGCCACGATGCATCAGCCAAGCGACTAGTATATTCACTAACATACCAATAACGGCAATGATAAGCATACCTTGAGTGGCAATCTCTGGTGGCGAGTTAAAACGTTTGATAGCCTCATAAAATATCATGACTGCAATAATGACTAACGTGGCACCATTGACGCCCGCTACCAAAATCTCAAAACGCTTATAGCCAAAAGTCTTTTGCCGAGTGGCTACTTTTTCGCCTATTTTAAACGCCATGAGCGTAGCGCCAAGTGCGATAGAGTCGCTGAGCATGTGTCCTGCATCTGATAGTAAAGCCAAGCTACCCGTCAGCCAGCCGCCGATAGCTTCAATAAACATGTAGCCAGTAATAATAACAAAGCTAATGAGTAAAGTGCGCTGATAGCCTTTAGTGCTTTGTGCTGAAGTTGAAGCGGCTAGCGTTGAGTCGTTATGGTTGTGGCTATCATGGTTATGCTCCTCATTATGAGTATGCTCAGCATGGTTGTCACTTGCATGGTTTTCGTCTGCATGATTGTGGTTTGCATGGCTAGTATTTGCACGGCTGTCATTATCTTGAGGAGAATTCATTGGAATCATTACCACAGTTATTTTTATAAGCGTTAAATGAGCTGCTTAGGTGATTATCGACTTTAAAGAATTTAGCACAGTTAAAGGAGTGACGCTGTTATCAGGCCGTAACAATAGTGTAGATAGTTTAAGTAGAGTGCGCTTACCAGCCGACAGGGTCGATATCCAAAGTCAGCTTAAGGTATTTAACACTGGGCATAGCCAATACTGGCTGCCACCATATGCTCAATACGCGGTGTAACTGATGGCGCTCTTTGGCTAACAGCAATAATTGCACATGGTAACGACTGTTCTTTTTACTCATCGGGGCGTCAATAGGACCTAGTACTGCTAGTTTATGGCCAGCAGGTAGATTGGCGATAGCGTCTTTGAGTGCTTGAGTAGTGGCGGCTAAGGTTTTACCCTCGCAGCGAATCAAGGCAGCATGGCTATAAGGCGGCAACCCCATTATTTTACGCTCCGCTAGAAGCTGGCGGGCAAAGGATAAATAGCCATCTTTGACGAGTTTTAATAATAGCTCGTTCTCAGGTTGTAAGGTCTGAATCAGTACTCGTCCTGCTTTATCACCGCGACCTGCACGACCCGCCACTTGAATCATTAACTGCGCGGTATGTTCAGGTGAGCGGAAATCTGCTGATAAAAACCCTCTATCGGCGTTAGGCAAGCAAACCAGCGTCACATTAGGAAAATGATGTCCTTTGGCGACCATTTGCGTACCGACTAGAATAGCAGGACGGCCCTCATTGATCCGCTGATAAATATTTTCCCAGCTGTCTTTACGACGCGTTGTATCACGGTCAATTTGAATAATAGGATACAGCTCTTTACTGGTTTGTGGATTAGCAAAGATAGCGTGTAAGTTCTCACTAAGACGAGTAGTGCCCATACCGCGAGCGTCTAAGTTTTGACTAGCACAATCAGGGCAGCTCGTTGGAATATAAGCTTGCCAATCACAGTGATGACACTTTAGATAGTTGCTGTTATAAGCGCTACTGTGTGAGGCACTGTTTTGTGATGAATGTTGTTGTGATGAATTATTGTAATGCACGGTCAAATGCGCGTCACAGCGCGGACAGTCGGCTTGCCAACCACAAGCATCGCAAAGTAGGACGGGTGCATAACCACGACGATTGAGAAATATAAGTACTTGATCGCCAGCTTCTAAGGTTTGCTTGATTGCACCGATGAGCACGTCAGTCAGACCTGTGTCAAAACGCGCGCCATCATCTTGCGCTTGTTGATGTGTGCTTTGCAGTCGCGCGTCAATCAGCTGCATAGTAGCCAGTTCAGCATTGCCAGGACGTGTACGCAATTGACACTCAGTAAGCTTGCCATCATCGATGAGCTTTAGATGCTCAAGGGTAGGGGTTGCCGTACCTAATACCACGGGAATACTCTCTTGAAAGCCGCGATACAAAGCCACATCAGCAGCGTGATAACGCAAACTATCTTGCTGCTTATAGGAGACGTCATGCGCTTCATCGACCACTATCAGCCCCAAATTAGCAAAAGGATAAAGCACTGCTGAGCGCGTACCAATGATGATCTGTGCGTGTCCTGTTCGACAATCCTGCCAGCCCTGCATCCGATAAGTATTACTCATCCCTGAATGCAATAAGACAATCTGTGCGGCAAAACGACTGGCAAAACGCGCTCGCGTTTGCGGGGTAAGTCCAATCTCTGGCACCAGAATAAGCACTTGCTTGCCTGCTTCTAGTACCGCTTGCATCGCTTGCAGGTAGACTTCGGTTTTGCCACTACCCGTAATACCATTGAGCAAAAACCCAGTATATTCTTCGGCCTTGTGTACTGCAATAATGGCATCAACCGCTTGGGCTTGTTCAGCATTGAGATCCAGCGGCATCTTAGCAAGGCTCACCGCTTTTGGAGCCGCTTTTGGCTCGATATAACGCTCAATAAGACCTTTTTCTTCTAGTGTCTTTAAGAATGAACGTTGCATACCTTCTAATAATAATACCTCTTCACTAGCTCCGCGCTCGCCATGCAATTTGAGCATATCAAACTGCTGCTTTTGCTTAATGGCATTAGCACGGAAATCACCATCAGCGACATGGGGCAAAATGCGCCAGTGAGTAATCAGCAGGTCCAGTGGCTTGCCTTGGCGCACCAAGCTTGGCAACATAACAGCGATGACATCACCAAGTGGATAGTGATAATAACGCGCTAGCCAATAGGCCAAATTGAGCATCTGCGAGTTGAGGATAGGCTCATCGTCTAATTGGCGGATAATAGGCTTGAGCTTGTTGCTAGGGACATCGCTGTTAGCTTCGGCTATATGCGCAATCACAATACCTATTAAGGTTTGTCGCCCAAAAGGCACTTCTACACGGCTACCAACCGCAGGTAAAATGGCCTTATCTGCTAATGGGTGATAGTCAAATACCCGATAAAGAGGTACAGGTAGGGCAACTTGTAGCAACATAAAGTGCGCTCACAGCTCATAATTAAGAGGGTAATAAAAACGACTAAGACAAGTAAGCCCAAATATTGGTTCTTGTAGAACTATTTGGGCTTACTGTATTTTCTCAAAATTTAAGAGAGATGTTTTTATCTATCAATGGTTTAAAACTTACTCTATAAACATAATAGATTCAATTTCAACCACACCACCTTTTGGTAATGCCGCGACTTGCACCGCAGCACGAGCCGGATAAGGCTCAGTCAAATTTGCGATAAACACTTCGTTCAACGCTGCAAAGTCGTTTAAGTCTGTTAAAGAGACGTTAAATTTGACTACATCATTGATCGTACCGCCAGCTGCCGTGCAGATCGCTTTGATGTTTTCAAATACTTGCTTGGCTTGTGCCTCAAAACCTTCTCTTAGTTCCATAGTATCAGGATCAAAACCTAGCTGTCCTGAGATGTAGACTGTGTTACCCACTTTTACCGCTTGTGAGTAAGTGCCTACAGCGGCAGGGGCTTTGTCGGTTTGAATGGTTTGACGACTCATAATTTATCCTTGTTATCGTTATTAGTAAATGTAGAATTAATAAATGCAAAATTCTGCAAATAATAAGCTTTGGTTAATTAAAAATTATAACTGATAAAGACGCATGATATTAGGGAATCCTAACAGGGATCGTAGCTCACGAATACCCTGCGCTAGATGACTGCGACTGCGTACTACTACTTGTAATACCGTATCTGTGCTACGTACATCAACGGTTTCAACGCCGATATTAAGCTGGCGTAAATGGTAAACCACTTCACTAATTTGCTCATCGCTTAATATAATGGATAGCTTTAGATAAGCGGAAAAGCGAATCTTGCCGCCGTATTCTTCTGACTCGGTCTGCTTAACCGCTTTATCATCACGCCAGCGCAATTGAATAACTTGATAAGGGTTGTCTTTACGAATATCATCCAACGAGAAGCATTTGTGTCGATGGGCGACTAAACCGTGGCGTGATAAATGACCGACGATAGGATCACCATAAATAGGGTGACAGCAATTAGCGAAATCAAGCTCTACACCCGCCGCATTGGCAATCAGTTGCTGCGGCTGTACCATTTGTTCATTATCGTCTTGGGCGCACATGTTAGTAATATCGTCGTTGAATAGTCGCGATACGATCAGCTGAGGTAACAGCGTTCCTGAACTAATTTGCTCAAATAGATCTTGCTTCTGACTTATACCTCGCCATTCTAATAAATTATTCCAATCGCTGACGCTTAAGTCATCGAGGCTTTTTTGATAGGTTTTAAGGGCACGATCTAAAGCCTGCTGACCATGGCGCTGTTTATCTTCATGAGATAAATCTTTAAACCAGCGTAGTATCTGTTGTCGAGCTTTATTAGTTGCTACAAATCCAAGCCACTCCGCTTTGGGTTCAGAGCTTTTATCGACTTCAATTTCAACCGTTTGACCATTAGTGACCACTGTGCCAAGCTTGGCATGCTTATGATCGATGTTAGCGCCAACGGCCACATTACCAACCATAGGTCCAACGGCATAAGCAAAATCAAGCGCGGTTGAACCTTGTGGCAGCTCATAAGCGCGGCCTTGTGGACTATAGCAAATTATCTTACTTGAATGCAGATAATCCATCAGCTCATTGATAGTTGAGACTGCTGCTGAGAAGTCAGGACTATTATCATCTAGTGAATCCTCATCAATCAGCTCTTTCATATTACGCAGTGAAGCTTGAATCACCGACTGACTAATATCAGAGGCATGCTCTGCACCAATGACCCCAAGCAGGGCAGCGCGTTGCATCTTTTTGGTCATGATAGTGACTTTGATAGAATCATTATCACGATCATAGATCAAGGTGAGCGACTGATTACCACCTGGTAGTGGCCGACGAATGTTATCTGCAATATTGTCATCTGCAATTTGGTATTTTTTAATCAAGTAATAAGCCAGTTTGTCACAGGCTTCAATGGTATCTAGCACAATCTCAAACGAGTACTGACGGAGTAACGTGTTAATCTCACCACGATTACGAAAAAACTGGCGATACATAGTGACGCGATTGTCTAATATTTTGACATGTCCTGTCAGACCTAAACTGCTCAGTACAATAATTAAATAACGATGAATAGCTTCTTTTTGAAAGTTACGTCCTAGTCCATACTGTAAAAGCTTGTCAGATAATTTGTTATACATATCTGAATCAAGGTTGCGATAGCACAGCACCTCAATATAATCAGCAATATCATTGATACCCATCAGACGAGCAAAGGGCACGTAAAAATCTAAGGTTTCCTGAGCAGTAGCTCGCTGCTTTTCGGGTCTCACTGCATCGAGCGTTGACATGTTATGCAGACGATCCGCGAGTTTTATAATTAACACGCGCGGATCATTGAGTGTTGCGGTTAGTATTTTATGAAAAGTAGCTGCTTTATTTTGCTGTTTATTATGGCTGGAGGATTTAAGCTTAGTCACCCCATCAACCAAGCGTGCCACAACTTTGCCATAGCGTTGCTCAATCTGCTCGTCACTGACCTCTGTATCTTCAACAGTATCATGCAAGATAGCCGCTATAATCGTATCGCGATCTAAGCGAAATCCTGCCAATATCTCAGCCACAGCGATAGGATGAGTGATATAAGGCTCACCAGATTTACGCTTATCCTTTATATGTGCCACATCACCAAACGCGCAAGCATCAATAATGTCACGGCGCTCATCAACGGATAAATAACCAACAGAACGTAATAAATTATACTGAGCTTCATCAACCAGATAATGACTGAGTTTAGGTAAAGTTTGGCTCATAAAATGGCTATCCTATTATAATTTTACGCCAGCATAGTTGTATGGTGTCAAAGTAAGCCTTGAATAAAGGCACTAATACGCAACCGCTTATATTGTTTAAACCACCCTCTAATTAATCGTAAATTACAGTAAATGTCAACCGCTAAGCGTATAGACGACTTAAAAACTTAAGGATAGTAAGGATATAACTATAAAAAGTATGTCACTTATCGTCCTCAAATCAAAAATGATATAGCCGTCGCAATAAACTTAAGTCGTTAAAAGCAAAATTAACCACTATAAACAGCAAAAACCACAGCGCTACACTGTGGTCTATGATGGGTTCATAAGCTTGTTTTTTAAGTCACTTACATTAAGTCACTCAAGTTAAGTCACTTAAAACCTAAAAGCTATGATCGCCCGATAACGCTAAGTCTAATGAGCTAGTAGCAAAGTTATGCTCTGGCTGGTTCAAGATATCACGAGTGATTTTACCTGCCGCAATCTCACGTAAAGCTAATACAGTAGGCTTGTCATTATCGACCTCTACCATCGGCTCGGCAATACCTTTGGCCAATTGACGGGCGCGTTTGCTGGCGACCAATACCAATTCAAAGCGGTTATCTACATTATCTAAGCAATCTTCAATCGTGACTCGTGCCATAGCAAGCTACCTCTGTTGTTTCTGTCAAAAACGCGAATAATCCGCATAGTGATAACGGAAATATAAATATAGTATAAGAAGATAATTTGTAATTATAACATTAATTTTTGGCTAAAGTATCTCATCAATTAATAGATTGAGTTTAAGTCTATTACTGGACCATAAACTTAACTATTTCAGAATATTAAGATAATCGAATTTTGATGAAAAATATAGTTACCTTTATTACTGACTCATACATTATTAACTTACAGCACTACGAAATGTCTTTACTAAATATCAATTTTTATTGTTTTAATCATCATTTCATCGATTATAAGCCCGAAAAAATGGCTTTAATTTCAATTGAGTAGATTATTTGCTACAAATCCGTCTATTAATCCATATACCTGTATATATCTACAGGTACATTTTAGAGTGCGCCTTGCTATGATGAAGTTGTGATCGAAAAATTATTTAGAAATTTTTAATAATGATCAGTTTTGATCACGATTGCTAATCTTAGCAGCTTTATGGAAGAAGCTGAGCGAAGCAATTGCCTAATACATCACTTCTTGTAAAGGCTTTTAGAATAAATACATACCGTTGTTCTTATTTATTTGCTCTTACAATTGCTCCTATTGATTTCAAATATAAAGCAATAGTAAAACTACTACAGGATGTAATACTATGAATCGCACATATAAAGTTATCTGGAACGAGGCTTCAAACTGCTTTATGGCTGTCACGGAATATGCTAAAGGCAAAAATAAGTCATCTAGTACAGCAGTCAGTTCTAATAGAAACACTATAACCGTAGGCGCCCGTATTTTGCGCTTAAGCACATTATGTATAGGATTAGCTGCGGCTAGTCTTAGTATGCAAGCGGTAGCAGTAACTTTCACTATCCCTGGAGCTAATCCAATCACTGTGGATACGGATGCAGGTCCAACTGGAGGTACGATTACAGGATTAACTAATACAACTTTTAGTACAACTACAACATATACTGGTGGGCAAGCCGCCACGCAAGAGCAGGTCAGTCTTGCAGCTGCTGATGCTAAAACAGAAGTTGTGGCAGGTACTAATGTCAATAACGTTTCCAATACGCCAGGCGGTAGTGGTCAAAATGTTTATACCGTCAATGCTAATGGTACGACTGTCTCTGCAGGTTCTGGTGATGTCGCTGTTAGTAGTAACTTGAACAATATCACTAATGTCACTGACTTTGTTGTTGATCTTAGTCCTGCTACTAAAACTACTATAGCGAATAACACATCAGGCGTCGCTACTAACGTAACTAATATCGCAGCTAACACTTCAGGCGTTGCTACTAATGCTTCGGGTATTGCTACTAACGTAACCAATATCGCAGCTAACACTTCAGGCGTTGCTACTAATGCTTCGGGTATTGCTACTAACGTGACCAATATCTCAGCTAATACTTCAGGCGTTGCTACTAATGCTTCGGGTATTGCTACTAACGTGACCAATATCTCAGCTAACACTTCAGGCGTTGCTACTAATGCTTCGGGTATTGCTACTAACGTAACTAATATCGCAGCTAACACTTCAGGCGTTGCTACTAATGCTTCAGGTATTGCTACTAACGTGACCAATATCGCAGCTAACACTTCAGGCGTTGCTACTAATGCTTCAGGTATCGCTACTAACGTGACCAATATCGCAGCTAATACTTCAGGCGTTGCTACTAACGTGACCAATATCGCAGCTAACACTTCAGGCGTTGCTACTAATGCTTCGGGTATTGCTACTAACGTGACCAATATCGCAGCTAATACTTCAGGCGTTGCCACTAATGCTTCAGGTATCGCTACTAACGTGACTAATATTGCAGCTAATACTACTAATATTGCTAAGGGCTTAGACTTTGGTGGTGATAGTGGTGCTGATGTCAATCGTCAACTAGGTGACAAGCTTACTATCACAGGTGGCGAAACCAATAGCGCGAATCTAGCTGCTGGCAATAATGTCGGTGTGGTCGCTAACGGTACTGATAATCTAACTATTAAGCTGGCAAAAGATGTTAATTTAGGTGCAAATGGTAGCCTAAAAACAGGCAACACCACCATTAATAATAGTGGATTCGTAAATGGTAATACCACTATTAACACTAATGGCCTGACCAATGGTAGTACTACGATTAATGGTACTGGTGTTACTATTGCAGGTGGGCCTAGTATGACGACAGGCGGTATCAATGCTGGTAATCAAGTCATAACGGGTGTTGCCAATGGTACTGCGCCTAATCATGCTGTTAACTTCGGTCAGTTATCTGCTTTAGGATATAAAGTTGACGAGTTAGAAGATGAGCTAAGCGGCGGTATCGCCAGTGCGATTGCCATTGCTTCAATGCCCAGCGCGATGACACCAGGTGAAGGTCGTATCACAGGTGGTACAGGTTACTATAATGGCGAGGCTGCTATCGCTATAGGGTTATCTGGTGCTACTAGCTCAGGTAAGTTTAGCTACAAAGTTGGTGGCTCTTATACGGATACAGGAGGCACAGCTATTGGCGGTGGTCTTTCTTATAAGATTTGGTAATCAGATATAAGCCTCTAGCTTATAAAAATCTGTATTCAATAACTGAATTAACCCCGTAAGTTGTTTCTAACTTATGGGGTTAGTTGTTTTAATCGTTGTGTTTTTATTCGCTATGTTGAGGATATGCTCTAGCCATCCGCCTGATTATCGAGCAAAGCGGCGATAGTACGACGATAGCGCCGCTGTTGCCGGGCCAATGTCTGTCTATCCGCTACAATAATCGCTTTTAGCTCAGCCAGCGCCACTTCAAAATTATCATTCACCACCACATAATCAGCATGTACATATTGCGCCATCTCAGTGACTGCTCCGCTCAAGCGTTGTTCTATAACCTCAACACTATCAGTCGCGCGTGTTGAGAGGCGCTGTCGTAAAGTGGCAATATTAGGCGGTAAAATAAATACCATAGTCGCCTCAGGAAATATGGTTTTAATTTGCTGTGCGCCTTGCCAGTCAATCTCCAAGATAACATCGATACCTGCGGCCAGCTGCGCCCGCACGCTTTGCTCTGAGGTGCCATAATAATTACCAAAGACTTCGGCATGCTCCAAAAATTTATTTTCATCGATAGCCGCAGTAAAGGTGTCCTTTTCGATAAAATGATAATGATGGCCATCAATTTCACCAGGACGCGGCGGGCGAGTCGTGTGTGAGACGCTAACGCTCAACTCATTAGTCGTCGCCAGTAATTGCTTTACCAATGAGGTCTTGCCAGTGCCTGAGGCGGCGGTAATAATAAATAATGAACCTATCATACAAAATGTCCTAATGATAAAAGAGTAGTCGCAGGAGCTATCGTTTTCTATTATACAGTCTGTTTGCTTTAGTAATAAAATTAGGTTAAGAAAACTGAACCGATAGTATTTTAAGGGGCAATAAAAGCAAATTATGCTAAAGTAGAGCCATTATCTTTCACGCTAAGTTTTGAGTCTAGTTTTTAAGCAATAAATATTGATCCAATCAGACTTGATCTAACAATTTTTTATCCCAATTTAATTTTTAAACCAAATTATCTAACGATAGGCTGCCTTATGCAAATTTATCTTGCCAATCCACGTGGGTTTTGTGCTGGTGTTGATCGCGCGATTGCGATCGTCAACGAAGCTTTGATGCGTTTTGAGCCGCCCATTTATGTGCGTCATGAGGTCGTACACAATAAATTTGTAGTATCAGATTTAGCCAATCGCGGTGCGGTATTCGTCGAAGAGCTTAACGAAGTTCCTGATGGCTCAATCGTGATCTTTTCAGCGCATGGCGTATCAAAAGCGGTTGAAGATGAGGCTGAGCGCCGCGACCTTACCGTATTTGATGCCACTTGTCCGCTCGTCACTAAAGTCCATATCGAAGTGGCAAGATTTGCTCAAGATGGTATGGACGCTATACTGATCGGTCACGCAGGACATCCCGAGGTTGAGGGCACCATGGGGCGATTTAACCGCAAATTCGGTGGTCAAATCCATTTGGTTGAAAACGAAAATGACGTTGATAATTTGATAGTAAAAGACGCTGAGCGCTTATCCTTTGTGACTCAAACGACGTTATCTATGGATGATACAGCAAGAGTAATCGATGCCTTGCGGGATAAGTTCCCTGCTATACAAGGCCCGCGCAAAGACGATATCTGCTATGCTACCCAAAACCGTCAAGATGCGGTAAAAGATTTAGCCGCGCGCTGCGAGGTAGTACTGGTTGTCGGCTCACCCAACTCGTCAAATTCTAATCGTTTGCGCGAACTGGCCGAGCGCATGAATTGCCAAGCCTATCTGATCGATAATGCTAGTGAAATACAGCTCGAGTGGTTCGATGGCATCCAAAGCGTTGGCGTCACTGCTGGCGCTTCTGCGCCTGAGGTGCTGATCCAAGAAGTATTGCAGCAGCTGCAAGATTGGGGCGGGCAAGTGCCTGATGAGCTAGCAGGCATAGAAGAAAATGTGACGTTTAGTTTGCCCAAAGCGCTACGTATTCCAGTGACGCAAGTCGGTAAATAACGTTTATAACATACCATCTTTTAATTAAGGGCATGTCCTCATTCGACACAATAAATATCTCACTTTTATGCTCAGCATTCAATTGAGGTATGCCCAAGTTTCTAAGAGTTAAGCGCATGGAAAAGCAAAAAAAGAAATTTGTATTAGCTGACGCGAGTCTTAGTGAGGTCAGCAAACAATTAAAAATAAACTTATTGGTTATTATCGGCTTGGTGCTTTTGTTGGGGTTAAACACGGTATATTTTAGTCAAGAAAAAAGCTTCTTTTCAGTAGCACTGATAGTAGTAATCATTGCCTTAATATATTTAATCGCTAAGAGCCGTGAGATTCTTAAAATCAAAAAGCAAGAGCTTGAAGCCCAACGAAAGCAATAGATAAATCTAGGCAGCTAAAAGGACTGTTATGAGTGCGTATTACCAGTTTATCGAACGCAAGCAACAAGAAGATGGTAGCAGTATTGCTCGCTATCATCCCACCAAACATGCTCAAGGTGCTTGGAATGAGCACGAGCAACACATGGCACCAGCGACAGGACTACTCACCGCTGAGCTGATCGAATTTGCACCCCAAGATAATATGCGCGTTGCTCGTATTAGCCTTGATATTTTGGGGCTAATACCACTCGACGATTTTATCATTACTACTCGTTGCATTCGTCCTGGTAGAACTATCGAGCTAATAGAGTCGGTAATGAGTAGTCAGGGTCGTGATTGTATTATCGCTCGAGCATGGCGACTGATGACTCAAGATACTAGTGTCATTGCAGGTCTAGAAGATGCGTCCGCCAAATATAAGCCTGATGATTTGCAAAGCTGGGATGGGATGAAGGGCTGGCCAGGCGGTTTTATTGAAACGGTACACTTGGTCTCTGATGCTGATCGCCGCGCAGGTCGCGGTATGGTCTGGATCACTAATGATGTTGACATAGTAGAAGGCATGCCAACAAGTGATGTGGTACGCCTACTGGGTATGGTAGATACTGCCAACGGAGTAGTACCAAGGCTTGGACTTGGACTCTCAACACTTGAGTGGATGTTTCCTAACACTGACTTACAGATTCATATGCACCGAGAGCCAGTAGGAAAGTGGCTGGGTATCGAAGCAGTTCAACAGTATGGAGAGGACGGTATTGGCGTCACTAGTGCTGTACTTCATGATGTTCATGGGCCGTTTGGTCGTAGCGAGCAGATTCTGACTATTCGCCCGATGCCACATTAGCTATATACGGCTATCTATATACTTATTAATTGACTGAAAATCTATGTCATCTCAAACACCGTCTTAAAAATTAAGGCGGTGTTTTTTATTTAACCGCTATTTTTGGCTGGTTTGAGCTTGAAAAATTTTCTCATGACCCTATTAGTATAAGCAGTCTAGCGATATTTAAAACTGAGGTTGTGGCATGAGTGCTAACCCACGACTTGAATGAGTTATTCTATTCTGTGAGTTAGCGCCCGCGCTACCAAGTTTTATAGTCGTTATTTTATAATAAGTTATTCAATTAAAATTAATGGAGTTTTTTATGAGTGAACCAGTTGATAAGCAAAGCATTGATGAAAAAGACGTTGGCGTCACTAGCACCGATAACAATGCTACTAAGTCAAATGCTACTGATTCAAGCCCAGAACTAAAAAAACATACGTTTGAGGCGGAAGTGGCGCAACTGCTGCACTTAGTCACGCACTCGCTATACTCTAACGCTGATATTTTTGTGCGTGAGCTAGTTTCTAACGCCTCTGATGCTTGTGATAAGTTACGTTTTGAAGCCACTAATGATGACAGTCTTTATGAAGATGATGGCGAGCTAAAAATTCGTATTGCCGTTGATGAAGCGGCTAAGACTATTACCTTTATTGACAATGGCATTGGCATGGATGAAGCTGATGCCATTGAGAATTTAGGAACTATTGCCAAATCAGGCACCAAAGCATTCTTAGATAAGCTATCTGAATCACAAAAGCAAGACGGTCAGCTCATTGGCCAATTTGGCGTAGGCTTTTATTCAGGCTTTATCGTCGCGGACACCATCAGTGTTGAGTCACGCAAAGCGGGCGATGCTGCGGATCAAGGCGTGCGCTGGATCTCTGATGGCACAGGTAGCTTTACTGTTGAGCCTATCAATAAAGACACGCGCGGCACAGCGATTACTTTGCACCTAAAAGAGGAGTACAGCGTAGTTGAAGGCAGCGAGGGCGAAGATAGCTATCTTGATCGCGCCAGAATCAAACGCTTAGTCAATAAATACTCAGACCATATCAGTCTGCCGATTCAGATGCGTAAAGAAGTCTGGCAAGAAGACGAAGTCGAAGAAGGCACTGACTCTGATGACAAGGCTACATCGCCTAATGGCGAGATGGTACTCACCGATGAGTGGGAAACGATCAATAAAGCCAGCGCTTTATGGACGCGCTCAAGCTCTGAGATTGAAGATGATGAGTATGTTGATTTTTATAAAAACATCACTTATGACATGAATGACCCACTGACTTGGACGCATAATCGTGTTGAAGGCCGCGTACAATACACTCAGCTGCTATACATCCCTAAGACGGCACCTGTTGATCTATACACGCGTGAGCAGCAGCATGGTCTTAAGCTCTATGTGAAGCGCGTCTTTATCATGGATGACGCTGAGCAGCTATTACCGATGTATCTACGCTTTGTTAAAGGCGTTATCGATTCAGCTGATTTGCCACTTAATGTCAGCCGTGAGCTATTACAAGAGTCTCGCGATGTCAAATCCATCCGTGATGGTAACGCTCGTCGTATCTTAACGATGCTAGCAAGTCTTGCCAATAGTGAAGATAGTGATAAACAGGGCAAGTTCGCGCAGTTCTATAGCGAGTTTGGTGATGTGATTAAAGAAGGTCTTGGCGAGGACATGGGCAATCAAGAGCGTATTGCCAAACTGCTTCGTTATGCGACTAGTACTGATGATAAAGTCGAGACTAGCTTTGAAGATTATAAGTCGCGCATGCAGGAAGGCCAAAAAGCCATCTACTATCTGACTGCTGATAACTTGGGAGCTGCTAAGAACAGCCCGCAATTAGAGCTATTTAAGAAAAAAGGCATCGAAGTTATTCTGATGACCAGCCGCGTTGATGAATGGGCGATGAATTTCTTAACTTCATTCGATGAGACGCCTCTACAGAATATCGCCAAAGGAGCCGTTGATTTAGGCGACTTGCAAGACGAAGCTGAAAAAGCTGAGGCTGAAAAAGCTGAAGAAACTATGAAGCCAGTCGTTGATAAGCTCAAAACCGTTTTAGGTGAGCGCGCTAAAGATGTCAAAGTCTCGACGCGCTTGGTTGATAGTCCAGCCTGCTTAGTCGTAGGCGAGGGCGAGCTGTCACCGCAGATGATTCAGATGCTCAAGCAAATGGGCCAAGAGGTGCCTGAGAGCAAGCCTACGCTCGAGGTCAACCCTGATCATCCATTGATTAAGAAGCTTGAGACCAGTGAGCATTTTAATGACTTGGCGCAAGTGATATTTGATCAAGCTCTGCTCGCTGATGGCGGTCAGCTGGACGATCCAGCTGCTTATCTTAAACGAGTTAACGAGCTATTGATGCGTTAATTAATCTTCAAGTAAGCTTGATAGAGTAATCATAAAGGAGGTCTTAAAATTAAGGCCTCTTTTTTTGTGATTTTCCTACAGCTTTTACAAATCAGTCTTATCGTCTTAACTGACAATCCGTTACAATCGCGTGAGATTAATAAAATAGACTTATTATTTAGGCTATAATACCTGCTATTGCCGTGCTATTAATGGCTCGATTGGATAGAGGTCTAAGTCTTTGTCACTTGCATCATTAAAAACTATTTCCCTTCAGCGCTTCTCGCTTAATTTCGCTGCCAATATTATCGCTGCCTTGTGGATGCTGGTAGGGTCAACCCGTGCTTTTTCTTGGGTAAAACCAACCTTTATACAGTTTGCGCTATTCGCTTCTTTAGCTCTTGGTAGCAACGTACTGTTCTCTTGGCTTGCATCCGAGAGCGGTAGTGTCTTTAATGAGCAAGGATTAGTCAGTTACCTCATCTGGCCCGCCATTATTTTACTGGCGGGTATTATTCTTGCGCGTCGGGCAGGCAATCAGGGGCTATTATTTGTACCTGTTGTCCTATGGCTGGTTGCTGATACCTTGTCAGCGCTTTTACAAAGCATAGTACAGTTTTTTGGTCATCAAGGCTGGTTACCCGAATGGAGTTATTCATTCTTACCTATGCTGTTCTTGGTGCTATTTTTATGGCAGACGCTAGCCCTGCTATGGATATTTAGTCGCCGTCTACGTATCCCTTGGTGGGAACGTATCATCGTTTTGATTGGTGCTGTGGGATTATTGACGATTTGGCAAAACAACGTCGCGGATCAGCCTATATTTAAGCAGATACCAGTACAGCCTGTACTCGCGGAGGACGCTCTATATGAGCAACCACGCCTATTGCAACAAGCGCTAAATGGTATCGATGTCAGCAAGTCTGGCGCTAGTGATTGGTATTTTATGGGCGTGGCAGGCTTCTCAGAACAAGATGTTTTTCGTTCAGAGATTAACAAAGTGCGTGAATTATTCGATGTCCGTTTTGGTACGAGTGGGCGATCCTTGTCTTTAATTAATAACACTTATAGCTGGCTCGATGAGCCTATTGCGACTAAGACTAGTATCTTGCGAGGCCTGAAAAGAATCGGTCAACAGATGAATAGCGACGAGGATGTATTGTTTCTTACTTTGTCTTCGCATGGCGATCAAGATATCGTGCAATTATCAAATCCGCCCTTAGAGATGGATAACTTAGACGCTGCTTGGCTACGCGAGGCTCTAGATGTTTCAGGTATTCGCTGGCGCGTCATCGTCGTCTCTGCTTGTTATGCTGGCTCTTTTATCGATGATTTAGCTTCGCCAACTACAGTAGTTATTACTGCGTCAGCTGCGGACAAGATGTCGTTTGGCTGTACCAATAGCGCTGAGATGACTTATTTTGGTCAAGCGTTTTTTGCCGAGAGCCTGCGTGAAAACACTAGCTTTGAAGCCGCTTTTGAGGCCGCAAAATTGCGGGTAAGCGCGCGCGAAGGCTTCATGGGTTTCGAGCCATCTGAGCCGCAAATGATAGTAGGTAGCTTGATGAAAACCGCGTTGCCAGCTTTTGAGCAAGTGCTATTTGATAAGTCGCGTCCTGCTATAGAACTGATAAATAATGGCAGTGAACTTAATGGCACTGCACTTAATATCAGTGAATTTGATGATAATGCACTTGGGGATATGGCCGTTACTATTGCTCCTGCCAATTGATATTGATATTGATAGGATTGCTGAAACCAACAAGCCCTAACAAACTGTCATACAAAACCCATAGAGACTCTGTTTTAAGTTTGTATAATAGCAACAAGTCTTGCAAGCAGGGCGCTTAGCGACAGCTGTGGTGTAGAGCATTATGAGCTGAGCCGCTATAAGCGTTAAGCCAACACTTATTAATTAACAACATGAAGGGATCTTTGATGATAAATAACTATCATGCGCACAGTTTGCCTGCTAATACTCAGCTAACTAAAGTGAGTAGCAATCGCTGCTTTGAGGGTGAGCAGTATTATTATAGTCATCAATCAGATGCTACTAAAACACCGATGAGCTTTAGTATTTACTTGCCTGATGAGGCGCTTAGTGGTAAGCGCTGTCCTGCGATTATGTATCTATCAGGTCTAACCTGTAATGCGGATAATGTCACGCACAAAGCACACTTTCAAAAAAAGTGTAGCGAGCTTGGGATGATATTTATTGCACCTGATACCTCGCCGCGTAGTGATCCAGATTCGGATTTTGAAGTTCCTAATGATGAGCGTTACTTTGTAGGTCAAGGGGCAAGCTACTATGTGGACGCAACGCGTGCGCCTTGGTCGACTCACTTTAATATGCAAAGCTATATCGTCGATGAGCTCTATGACTTGCTGCGGGCAGAGTTTGCGATCAGCAGTATAGGGATTATGGGTCACTCTATGGGCGGTCATGGTGCACTGCTATTAGGCTTTAAATTCCCTAGTAAGTTTGTCAGCGTCTCAGCGTTATCACCCGTTTGCGCTGCCAGTGAATCAGCATGGGGACAAGCCGCTTTTACAGAATACTTCGGTGAAGATAAATCATTATGGCAGGACGCTGACGCCAGCTCTACTATTGAGCAAGTTGGTCAGCAATACTCTAGTATCTTAGTGGATCAAGGTGCTAGTGATGAGTTTTTAGCGGACGGCCAGCTACAAACGCCTAAACTACAGCAAGCCTGTCAAAAAGCCAAGCAGCCACTAACACTGCGCTATCAGGCTGGTCATGATCACAGCTATTACTTTATTCAAAGCATGATGGATGATCATATCAATCATCATTGTAAAGCGGCTGATTTGGCGAGTAGCCGTCGCCCAATGAATAAGCACTAATATAAAAATAAATAATTTTAGAATAGTAACTCATCAAAAGGTTATTGCTTATGACAGAATCTAAAAACCAACACGCCAAGTCATCGCTTGCTATTATGCAGGCTGATATGGATAAAGCGCTACAAGCAAAAGATAACTTAGATACTGAGGTTAGTACTGAGGTTAGTACTGAGGTTAGTACTGAGATTGATACTGAATCTAAAGGCTCAGCCGATATATCAGAACCTGCTGCCAAAGCGGATATAAACGATCTCGATGAGTCGCAGCTATCTCGAGTGATAGAGATGGCTTGGGAGGATAGAACGACCTTTGGGGCAATAGAGCACAGCTATGGTCTCGATGAGACTGCTGTTATTAAGCTGATGCGTCAACAGCTAAAGCCGTCATCATTTAGACTATGGCGTGAGCGGGTAACCGGCCGCGATACCAAGCACCAAGCCAAGCGCAGCTTTGAAGTCGGCCGTGCTTATTGCAAGACCCAATATAAGCCGCGCTAGACTTTATACGACTTAATACTTTATACGATTTAGTCTTTAACTAATTTTCAATACCAGCTAATTGGATAATATCTATTATGATTTCTCCCGATAAAAAATATCTGATCGCGCCCTCTATTCTTTCCGCTGATTTCGCACGCTTAGGCGCAGAAGTTGAGCAAGTGTTAGCCTCTGGCGCAGATGTGATTCACTTCGATGTCATGGACAATCATTATGTGCCTAATCTTACCTTTGGTAGCATGATATGCAGTGCTCTGCGCGATTATGGTATTGATGCACCGATTGATGTACATCTAATGGTGTCGCCTGTCGATGGTATGATTGAGCAGTTTTTAGAAGCTGGCGCGAGTGTGATTACTTTTCATCCTGAGGCCAGTGGGCATATTGATCGCTCCCTACAGCTAATCAAGGACGGCGGCGCTAAATGCGGCTTGGTACTCAATCCTGCGACCCCGCTACATTATCTAGATTACGTTATGGATAAAGTCGACCAAATCTTACTGATGAGCGTTAACCCAGGCTTCGGTGGTCAGTCGTTTATTGATAGCACTTTAGATAAAGTACGTGCGGTGCGTCAACTAATAGACGCTAGTGGTCGTGATATTCGCCTTGAGGTCGATGGTGGTATTAAGGCTAGTAATATTCGCGCTATCGCCGAGGCGGGCGCTGATATGTTTGTAGCAGGCTCGGCTATCTTTAATCAAGGCGACTATACAGTAGCAATCAGTGCTATGCGTGATGAGCTTGCTCTAGCCAATAGTAACTGATAAGCCTAATGATCGGCTTGCTTTATTAGTATTTGACTCCATTTAAAGCTAACCCCATTGTTTTTTATGAGTATAAAAAAGAGGTGATTCATGGATAGCCAAAACTTGAACATTACGTCAGCTACGTCAGTCAGCGCTGATGATAATAATAATCAAGCAAGTCCGCGTAGCTTGGTGCCCAAAGGAATTACTATCGGCTTGGCTATCTTTGCCTTGATATTGAGCGTAGCAGGCTATGTGGCTCGTATTATCGCCGGTCACGACACTGCAGAAGTGTTACGTCACGCCGCAGTATTAGTACCAGGATTCGTGGTCGGTATCCCCTTACTATTTTGGCTCGGCTCGCGCCTTTTTAATAAAGTAAAAGGCGCTGACGTTGCAGGCTGGAACGCGATCAGCTTGGGATATTTGACCTCTTGTATTTCTCTCCTATGGCTGATGGGTACTTATAGTTAAGCTGTTTTTTAATTTATTTATTAATGAAGTCGTCGCTTTAGAGCTGACTGGAATTTTGCATGCAAATTGTCCCCACCAAAATCGCTAATACTATCTATCCAAAAGATTTGCCAAACGTTCTATTTACTAGTCTGATTGTGGGTTGTCTATTGTTAGGACTAGCCTCATTACGTAATGGTACTGGCCTTCAGGGCTGGCTTAACGTTATCGAAAATTGGCTGCTGATGTTAATTATTTTACCAACAGCGATCACAGTAGTCGCTTTACCTGTCAAGTATCGTGACCCCAGCTTTGAGCTGAAACTGGCATATTTTATGGGGATGTTTGTCGCACTATTATTTACGATAGGCAAATTGCGTTATTGGCGTTAAGAACTACGCTACCGGCGCTAATTTAAAATCTAATAAAGCCAATCCAATTATCTAAACTTAGACATGCTTTAGATCTTGACCCTTGAAATTTGCTCGTAAAGCGTCCATTGTAGGAGTTACACCTATTTTGACTGTGTTATTAGCAGTTGATAAAAGACGGTATAATAATAAGGAAGATATTGAATGCCATACGACATTGATAATGAGATAGAAGTCGATCACGATAGCGGTGATCAGTTTGCAAGCTTTGCTAAAGAGACCACTCTTGAATTAGTTGAAGCTGAAAATGGTACTTTGCTACTACGCGATACCGAGAAAGATGATGAGCCACTGATGACCATAGACTTCTCTGATAAGCTAAAAGATCTGCTAGGTAGTGATACGCAGTCGATAGGGCAGCATATGATTCATGCAGCCATTCAAGTCATTATGCAAAAGCAGATGAGCCAATGGCATGCTCATGTGTATGATAAAGAGCCGTCTAACTATAGTTAATAGCTGATAGTTAATAGCCAGTGAGTAGTTAGAGGGTAAATATAGTTAGCGCATAAAAAAAGGGTTTATCAATTGATAAACCCTTTTTTTATTATTCAAAACATTATATCAAAAATAACGAATTATTTGATTTTTGCTTCTTTAAACATTACGTGCTGACGAATTTTTGGATCGAATTTCTTCATTTCCATTTTGCCAGGCATAGTACGTTTGTTCTTGGTGGTAGTGTAGTAATACCCAGTACCAGCAGTTGATACTAACTTGATTTTATCTCTCATGACAGCTTTCCTTTGAATAGTGAAGCGCTCGGCTTAAACTTTTTGACCTTGTGCGCGCAAATCTGCAAGCACTTTATCAATACCTAGTTTGTCGATGATACGCATACCTTTAGTAGAGATACGTAGACGCACAAAGCGATTCTCAGACTCTACCCAAAAACGATGGTTATGAAGGTTTGGTAGGAAGCGACGGCGGGTTTTGTTGTTTGCGTGCGAAACATTATTACCAACCATAGGGCGCTTTCCAGTCACTTGGCAAACTTTAGACATGGTGAACTCCTAATCTATACGGTATAAGCTATTATACCCGTTTAGGCAAGTTGCGCATTTACGGCATGGACGCAGCAAGCAACATCTTGCTAAACAAAACTATATGAAGGTTGAGCTGATAAAACTGTCATATAAAGGCAAATAACAGAGTGACCAATTCAGAAAATTTTAAAGCCGACATTTATACCACATAATCAATAAATATTCAAATTATTTTATAAATATAGGCTGTTTTATCGGTGCTTATTATACCCTGAATTTGCACAGCGATGTTGTTCAATATTTAGCTTTAAAACTAAATATTTGTTGTAAGCACGTGTAAAAGGCAGTAAAGTTACTGTTAGAAATTTTATACAAGCTGTAATATAAAAATTGTAGCCATGGAATTGTATTTTAATTAGGAAGTACAGTTTTTTGTATAGTCATTTCAACCTATATATTTAATAAAATCTTGTCGATTTGGAGCTCCACACATGTCTTATAGCCCACTTACTTCTAAGTTGTTCAAATTCACAGCGCTGACAGTAGCGTTAGCCTTAGCAGGTTGTGGCGGTGACGGCACAGATACGGTTGCGCCTCCCTTTGATGGTGGCAATAATGGCGGTCAGACAGGTGGTGATAATGGAAATGGGCAGCAGCCTGTTGAAGCGCTGAATATTACTAGTAGTAAGTTACTTAATGTAGACGGCGATACCGTCACTACCGTAAACCTAGATGGCGCTTATTATGAAGTGATAGTGACTGATGCGAATAATAAGCCAATAGCGAATACTAAAGTTAGCTTCTCAATCGATGCACAAGGTATCGTTTTATCACAAACGACATCAGGCTCTAGTTTGACGGATAGTGAAGGCAAGGCGCGTATCTTTCTGAAGCCTAGTGCGCCAGAGGTGTCAGGAGCTTACACTATTACCGCAACAGCTACGAATGAGAGTAATACAGCGGTTAATAATTTAACTTTTTCAGTGCAAGCAACAGATGTGACCTTTAGTGCATTAACAGTAGAGAAATCGCTATTGCCATCAGGTGGGCAAACAAAAGTGTCATTCAAGGTGAGTGATACAGCGGGTAATCCTTTGAGTGGCATACTCACTAACTTAAACAGCAGTTGTGGTCAGTTGCCGACGCAAATGAGCTCAGATTCTGATGGCATGATCGAAGTAGTGTATAAAGCGATTAATAGCGATAATACGCTATGTAGTGGTAATGTTCGTATTTCAGCAAGTACAGGAAATAAAGTTCAATCTGCTAATATAACGGTTGAAGCACCTGAGGCAAACTCTATCGTGTTTACCTCAGATTCCTTTAGATTAGGCGCTCAAAATAGCGGCTCATCAGCCACAGGAATAGTAGAGTTTACGGTCTATTCAAACAATATCCCACTAGCGAATCAAGCTGTCAAATTAACTTTAAATAAAGCGCCTTTTGATTTGACATTCGGCGTATTGGGCAATAGATCTGAAAGACTAGTTACGACTGATGAGAATGGACAGGTTTCTATACAGATATATCCTGGTGTAACGCCAGGGCCAGTAGAGATCAAAGCAACTTTAGTGAGTGATCCTAATATCAATGCTTTATCAAAAGGTATCTTTATTGATAGCTCACGAGTGACGCAAGATGGATTGAGCTTGTCATTTGGTGCAAATGTGTTGGACTGGGGGGCAGATGGTGATGTAACTTCTGTCGCTGCTCGCATGGTTGACCGTAATGGCAATAAAGTACCAGATGGTACTATAGTTAGCTTTACCGCTGAAGGTGGTAAAGTATTCCCCTCTAGCTGTGGGACTGTCAATGGTGAGTGTAGTGTTGAGTTCTCTACCCAAAATCCACGTCCAGGTGACGGTCGTGTAAGCTTACTAGCTGTAGCAGAGGGTGAAAAGACCTATATCGATCAGAATGAAAACAATGCATGGGATGAAGGTATTGATACCTTAGTTCACAACATTGGTGATACTTTCCGTGATGATAATGAAAATGGTACTTTCGAGATAGGTGAATTTACTTATCCGTTAACTACCCAAGCCACTGGGCAATGTGAAAATAATATTAAACAGTTTATAAACCTTAAGTTTCCTTCTTCTAGTGATGAAGTGAAAGAAGCTTTTGAGAAAAATTTCATCAGTACCTTTGTGTCACCTAATAAGCCAATGACTTGTAATACAGAGCTATCTACTGTAGTACGTCATGAGTCAATTCAATTATTATCAAATGGTAGTAATGCACGTTTTATGCTATTACAGCCTAGCTCACAAGTTATAACTGGCGCAGATAAGATGGTTAATGTACGCATTAATAGTGGTGGATTTTATGACCTAAACCCAATGCCATCAGGCACGACGATAACTGGTTCAGTTGTTGATAAAACAAAAAGTAATCCTGTAGCTACAATTATTCCAGCTACACCTATTACTAACGGTTTTGTCATCAGTATCACTGATGCAAACTCTAATGCTACCATAAAGGTTAAAAAAGGTGATACTGAGTTTACAGTCAATACCAATGCACAAGGGAATGGCAGAACATCAGCGTTCATTGCAATACCAGATGGCGATATTAGCATCGAACAAGAGAATTTGACTTGTACTGTAGAATTCGTCGCAGGCTTTGATAAAGTTCCTGGGCTAGTCAATCCAGGCAAACCTGGTGATAATACAGGTACCGTTAATACTTATGCTCTAGATAAGTGTCAAGCGGGTGACTTTTTCAAGATATCTGCAACCTCGCCTAAGAATAGCACCACTACTCAGACTTATGTTATTCAGTAATTTTTGATCATATATAAACCAAAGAACCCTCAATGATTGAGGGTTTTTTTGTATGAGGAATCTAAATAACAAAATATAAGCAACCTAATCAGCAAATTTTTGTAAAAAGGATTAGAATATTTGGTCTACTATGCTATCAGAACATATTTAACCGATGGCTGGCTGTATTTTACATCTATATTGGGCGCACTATGTCAGACAATACTAAAAACCAAAACTCTACCTTAAATAATAATTTAGATAAAGCGATAACTACCGATACCGCTACCTTGCTAATCAAGTGCCGCGACCAAGCCGGCATTGTGCAAGCTGTCTCCGAGTTTATTCATCGCTATGGCGGTAATATTATCACTTTAGATCAGTATTCAACCGCGCATGAAGGTGGGCAATACTTTATGCGTTTAGAGTTTGCTTTGACAGGCTTGAGCGAGATTATTGATAACTTTGAGGCCAGCTTCGCTCATACCGTGGCCAAGCGCTATGACATGACTTGGCGACTGCACGATAATGCGATTAAGACTACAGTAGGTATTTTGGTGTCGAAGTTTGATCATGCCTTGCTAGACTTACTGTGGCGACATCAGCGCGGCTTGCTTGATTGCACTATTACTATGGTGATCAGCAATCACAAAGATTTGCGGCAGGCGGTGGAAAACTTCGGTATCGCTTTTCACTACGTACCAGTGACTAAAGACAGTAAAGCTGAGGCAGAGGCGCAAATTGATAAGCTAATGGCGGATAATGACTTATTGGTATTAGCACGATATATGCAAATATTATCATCAGATTTCGTTATGCGTTGGCCGATGCAAATTATTAATATTCATCATTCATTTTTGCCAGCGTTTGTAGGCGCAGATCCTTATCGACAAGCCTATGACAAAGGCGTAAAACTGATTGGTGCTACTGCGCATTATGTGACAGCAGAGCTCGATCAAGGGCCTATCATTGAGCAAGATGTGCACCGAGTGACTCACAGGCAAGGGGTGGTAGAGCTGCGAGCTATAGGTCGCGATATTGAGCGTAATGTGCTAGCACGCGCGGTGAATTGGCATGTACAAAATCGGGTAATCGTCGCTGGTAATAAAACCGTTGTTTTTAATTAGCGAATAATCCTTACTCTAATAGCTTAAACCAAAAATTCCAACACAAACTTACTACCAATAAAGCCGATTGCTAACAGTATAAAAGCATAAAAAGTCATATTAGCTGCGCGTTTGCCGCGCAGGTCACCCCGCCAATTACCTAGCAATAGCAAGCCAAACAGCAACCATGATAAGACGCTAAATACGGTCTTGTGAACAATATGCTGAGCAAATAAATCTTCTACATAGATAAAACCTATCCCCAGCGCGATACTGAGTAGTACAAAGCCGACTAAAATCATATCAAATAATAAACTCTCCATAGTCTGTAGAGAGGGGAGTTTATTAACCCAAAAGCGGTGAAAGGTATTTTGTTTGAGCTCACGGATCTGCAGGCGTAAAAACAGCGCTTGAACCGCTGCCATGAGTAGCACGCAGTAAGCGGCGAATGAGAGAATAATATGTGCTTCAAGCCCTACACTGACATCAGTCAAAGGCTGATAAGGCGCACGACCTATGTAGCCAATAATCATACCTAAAAAGGCGGTAGGTGCAGCCAAAATTCCCAAACTGACAATAGGGCGATATAATGAGAACAGCACATAAAAGAATAAGAAAAATAAACTGATAAGGCTAAATACATTGAATAGATTAAAATTCAATCCATAAAGCGTAAAGATATAAGGATATAGCAGCGTGGCATGGGCAAGCATCCCCACTAGTAAAAGACCAAGACTAGTGCGTTTATGAATCGTCTTATTGTTTGTCAGTGCCCAACTGATATAAAGAGTGACCGCGATATAAGCGATACTGGCTATCACAAATGCAAGCAACACAGGCAAGCCTCATTGATTATTTGAGCACAGCTCAATATTAGTATTAGTAGCTAATATTACATAGCCGCGCTCAAGGTGGTGCTAAAATGTTATGATTAGAATAATCGTCCAATTTATCATAAAATAGAGCTTAATTGAGAATCATCTGCATTATTATTTGTGAGAGTTGCGACTAATACTAAAAAGGTAAAAACGCTATTAAAGTTGATTTGCTAAAAAATGATAATTAAAATCAATCGTATAAAGATGCTGTTATAGCATTCACTAAATACTGCTTAAAAGCCAGTGACCAAAACACTATTTGTAAAAATTTAAAAATTCATCACCCCATGAGAGCTATTTATGTTTGATACTTTAACCGAACGTCTATCCTCAAGCCTGCGCAATATCGCAGGTACAGGCCAGCTAACCGAAGATAATATTAAAGACACCTTGCGTGAAGTACGCATGGCGCTGTTAGAAGCGGATGTGGCACTGCCTGTGACTCGTGACTTTGTCAAGCGCGTCAAAGAACAAGCATTGGGTGCAGAAGTACTTAAAGAGCTAGCACCAGGCCAAGCCTTTGTCAAAATCGTCCATGACGAGCTGACCGAGATGATGGGCAGTGCCAATCAGCAGCTTGAGATGACCGGTAAGCCACCTGTAGTCTATCTATTAGCAGGCTTGCAAGGTGCAGGTAAAACCACCACCGCTGGTAAATTGGCTAAATATCTGCAAGAGCGTCATAAAAAGAAAGTCATGCTAGTCTCAGCTGACGTTTATCGTCCAGCAGCGATACAGCAGCTTGAACAAGTAGCAGGGCAGGTCAATGCCAAATTTGTCAATTCAAGCGCTGATGAAAACCCTATCGATATCGCTCGTCGTGCCATTGAAGAAGCCAAGATTCAATATCAAGATATCTTGATCATCGATACCGCAGGTCGCCTAGCTATCGATGAGGCGATGATGGCTGAGATCAAAGCTTTGACCGCCGCTGTCAATCCTTCTGAGACGCTATTCGTCGTCGATGCGATGACGGGGCAAGATGCGGCAAATACTGCAAAGGCTTTTGATGATGCGCTACCATTAACAGGTGTTATCTTAACTAAGACGGACGGTGATGCTCGTGGTGGAGCGGCACTATCCGTCCGTGCTATTACGGGCAAGCCAATCAAATTCTTAGGTCGCGGTGAGAAGTTAGATGCGCTAGAGCTGTTCCATCCTGATCGTATCGCTCAGCGTATTCTTGGTATGGGCGACGTACTCAGCTTAGTGGAAGAAGTCGAGCAAAAAATCGACCGTGATAAAGCCGAAAAAATGGCGAAAAAGATGCAAAAGGGCGGCGACTTCGACCTTGAGGATCTACTCACTCAGTTTCAACAAATGAAGAGTATGGGCGGTATGTCAGGGTTTTTAGATAAGATGCCAGGTATGGGCGGCTCTGATATGCAAAAGGCCGTTGAAGATGCTAAGCCTGAAGAGAAAGTTAAGGAGATGGAGGCGCTGATCAATTCGATGACCCCGTTTGAGCGTAAAAACCCTGACAAGATTAATCCTAGCCGTAAGCGCCGTATTGCCGCAGGTTCAGGTCGCGAGATACAAGATGTTAATCGTTTGCTTAAGCAACATAAGCAAATGGCGAAGATGATGAAAATGATCTCCAAGCCTGAAGGCATCGGAAAAATGATGAAGTCTATGCAAGGACTAATGGGTGGCGGCGGTGCAGGTGGCGGCGGTGGTGGACCATTATTCGGTGGCGGTGGCAATGCTAAAGGGCAAGGCGGGGGCATGAAAAATGTCAACCAAGCAGACATAGCGAAGCAAATGGGACTTGATCCAAATAATATGCCAAGCGCGGAAGACATGCAAAGAGAGATGCAAGAGCTGAAAAACCAAGCGCCAAAAGGTTTTAAGAAGCGGTTTTAAAGTGATTTAGTTTTTTAGAAAAAGCTTCAAGGCTAGTAATAGTTTTGGGGCTTTTTTTGATTTTACGGAGTGTGGTCAGTTTTTGTAGGGTGCGCCCAGCGCACCGATTGTGAGTCATTACCTTATTATCGGTGTGATACAGTCCACCTTACGCGCTAGCATTTGTTGTTTAAGGTATGTTGTTCGTAGGTTGGTGTCGAGGTACGAGACCCACCTAATGAGTCAAAATGTTGAGGGTCGCATGTTCCGTCCAACTTATATACTAGAAAGATATCTCAATTAATGAAGTACGTATATCTCCCTCCCAAATGGTTTTTGCAAACAATTCTGCTTCAGTAGTAGCTATATTCTTACATAGATAATTATCCACATTTTCTACTACTAGTTTAACTTCATCATTACTTAAACTATAAAACTCAAGATAAGGGAAAAATTCAACACATTCACCATCAATAATTTTATTAAAAATATTTGGATGTGAAACTAATACAGATTTTTCTAAAAGCTCAATAAACCCTCTACCAGCGAACTCGCTGTAATTAAAAGAGATGCACTTATTGCCTTCTTTAGGACTTGTTATATAGCTTGTAGAAAACACTGACATCTTAGATACCCTTTCATTATATTTACTACATGAATAAGCCATGAAAAATAGAGAAAATAAGAAAACTTTTAGTCCTAAATGCTATTATAGCCACTATTTTATGAATGCTACTTTTTATACTTTACGAGTACACCTGAGGTCAAGATGTTTTTAGCGATGGATACCGTATTTGATCAATGCTCGATTGCTATTTTAGATAGCAATGGCACTGTCATATCAAGTCAGACTGAAACGGGCAAGCGCATGCAAACCCAGCAGATACTGCCGATGATAGATGCTGCTCTAACTGAGACTCAGCTCAAACTTACTGATATTCGAGCGCTGATATTCAATCGTGGTCCTGGCGCTTTTAGTGGTATTCGTATTAATACCGCCGTTGTGCAAGCCTTATCGGTAGCACATGACATCCCTTGTGTTGGCATATCTAGCTTACAAGCGATAGCGCAGTCTGCCTATGAGCAGTATAGTGTAGAGCAAGTTTATAGCGCACTTGATGCGCGGATGCAGCAAGTCTATTTTGGGCAATACACTTTAGTTGAAGGTATCATGCAGCCAGTCTTTGATAAGCAAAATGCTGATACCGAGCAATTGCTAGATTATGAAAGTCAAACCTCTCTTAACTTAGCTATTGCAGGCAACGGTGCAGCACTATTAGCGTTGCAAGATGCACAAGCTATTTATGAAGATATCACTCCTGATGCCGCTATCATTGGTCAGTTAGGTATCGCTCAGTTTAATGTCATAGGCGGTACAGATGCCGCATTGGCCTTGCCAAAGTATCTGCGCAATCAAGCTTGGAAAACGCTTAAAGAGCAAGGCAAGGCTTAAACGCTTATTACAAACGTACTATAGCAACATAAGACAGGCGTCAAGTCTGTTTTAACGTTTTTGGAATATTATTTCTTAGGATGAGTATTTTGGATATTATTTTATTAATTCAAGCCGTCATCATGGGTATCGTCGAAGGTATCACTGAGTTTTTGCCGATCTCAAGTACGGGCTATCTGATCTTATCGGCTGATTTGATGGGCTTTTGGACTAAAGATAAAGTCGATCTATTCGTCGTCGTCGTGCAGCTTGGCGCAATCTTAGCGGTTATCTACGACTATTGGGGTCGCTTGTGGCAGGCCTTGATGGGTCTGATCACAGGTAAGTCTGATACGATGAGTAACCCGCGCCAACTAGGCTTAAGCCTGATTGTGGCGACTATTCCAGTGATGATACTCGGCTTTACCTTCGCTGATGAGATTAAGACCTATCTGTTTAATCCTATCACTGTGGCTATTATGCTTATTATCGGTGGTTTATTGATTTTTTATGTTGAAAATCGTCCCAAGACTATCATCGCTCATGAGGCCGAAGAGGTCAGTATAAAGACCGCTTTGATGATTGGACTGTTTCAATGTCTAGCGTTAATACCAGGTACATCACGCTCAGGCGCAACTATTATTGGCGCGCTATGGCTTGGGGTCTCACGTAAAGCGTCGGCTGAATTTTCCTTCTTTTTAGGTATTCCTGTGATCGTCGGTGCAGGTTTGCTCGATTTGCTTAAGCATCATGAGGTATTGGCGAGTAGTGAGGATTGGTTAGTGCTAGGTATAGGAACGCTAGTCTCATTTATCGTCGCGCTATTGGTTATTCGCTGGCTGGTCGCTTGGGTTAGCCAACGTGACTTTAAGGTTTTTGCTTGGTTACGTATTATCACAGGTATCGTGGTACTCGTTGCGGCTTGGATATTTGGCTATCAAATGGCAGGTTAGAGATGGCTATGAGTACTTTGCAATCAGTATTATCCACGTCACAGCACTATAGATTAATCTATGTTGATGAAGCACAGCAAGGGCAAGTTGCGCAGCTGCAAGATTTAGTTATTCAGCATAATTTATCTTTGATACTAGCGCCTGAGCTCATAACAGACAGGCTCAATCAAAAACGTTTGCAACAGCTGAGCGCAGATAGCGCGCAGGCAATAGTGCTATTAGATAATAAAAATCAGTTATCACTACTCGTTGATGGCTTAAGCGTTGCACCAGAATGGGATAAGTTGCAACGCCGTGTGGTAAGTGCAGGACGTAAGTCTGAGTTGCTATTACAAGCAGCAAAAATCACTACCGATAGCCAAGTTATTGATGCGACTGCAGGCTTCGGTCATGATAGCTTGATACTGGCGAGTACAGGCGCACAAGTGACTATGCTAGAGCAACAGCCTATAATGGCGCTGTTACTGTTGGCTGAGCAACAACGGATGAGCCGCGAGCCTAATTGGCAAAAGCTCATGGCACGCTTGCATATTATCAGTACCGATGCGCTAAGTTACTTTGCTTATCTGCAAGATGTGACTGTAGATGCTAGAGATACTGCTATCAATAAGTCTGCTGACGTTATTTATTTAGATCCAATGTTTCCGATGGACAGCTATCAAAATAGTAAAACGGGTAAAGGTGCAAAGGTTAATAAGCAAATGCAAGCTTTGCATCAGCTAGCCGCACCGCCAACGGTAGAACAAGAACAACAGTTATTACAAAGTGCACAAGCGGTTATTAAAAATGGCGAGCAGCAATCAGGGCGAGTTATTATCAAACGTCCACAACAGGCACCTTTATTTGCTAATCAAGCAGCTGATGAGAGCTGGCAGAATGCCGCATTACGCTTTGATGGGTACTTTATATTATGACTACTTTATATTATGACTACTAGCGCATTGAAAATGACAGTTAAAGACAAGCTGTACGCCTATATGCAGCTGACGCGCTTTGATAAGCCTGTCGGTATTGAGCTACTACTATGGCCGACGCTGTGGGGCGTGATGCTGGCGGCGATGGGTCAAGCACAAAGTACAGGTGATACGGCAGGTTTGCCACCTTTAAAAGTCTTTATAGTATTCGCGCTTGGGGCAATACTCATGCGAGCGGCCGGTTGCGCCATTAATGACTTTGCTGATCGTAAAGTCGATAGGCATGTGACGCGCACTAAAGGTCGTCCACTTGCCGATGGTCGCTTGACGGGCCGTGAGGCAATTGCTGCCTTTTTGATATTAGTCTTGTTGAGTGCTAGTTTACTATTTTTCTTACCTGTAGCTGTATTTTACTGGTCGATTGGTGCAGTGGTACTCGCCTTTATTTATCCGTTTATGAAGCGCTATACTCATTTGCCGCAAGTGTTTTTGGCCGCAGCTTTTGGCTGGGCGATACCGATGGCTTATGTTGCGATAGCAGGTGCTCCTGATATTTGGTGCTGGCTGATATTTGCCGCCTATATGTGCTGGACTATCGCTTATGATACTCAATATGCGATGGCGGATCGGGAAGATGATTTGAAGATAGGGGTCAAATCAACCGCTATTCTTTTTGGCCAATATGACTTAATAATTATTTCGTTATTACAAACGCTGTTTTTACTAATAATGGGCATAGTGCTCTGGCATTATTTTGCGCCAACTAGCTTAGGACTGTTTCCTATCTTTGGCTTAGCACTGGTGGCGATGATGTTTGCCAAACAAAATAGCGCTTGCGTGAGTCGTCAGGCAATGGCTTGCTTCCAGGCCTTCTTAGCCAATATTTGGGTCGGACGTTACGTATTTGTCTTAATCGCTATATCTTGTCTATGGACTACTTTTAATGGGTAAATTATCTGATTCACTAAAGCGTCACTCGGCTAAAAAACCAGCAGTCGGCGAGGTACAAACTGCTTATGAAATTAAGTTAGCCGAGCATGGGCTGACTCGCGCACAAGTCATTGAAACTGAGCGCAAGCTGGCAAAATTCGCTAACACTATGGATTCGCTAGTGCGCGTGCCCTTTACTAAGCAAGGGGTAGGCGCTGATGCAGCCCTATCGACGATACCGCTGGCAGGAGACTTAGCAGGATTGGCTTTAACGAGTTATGCTTTCATTTTAGGGCGTCAGTTGGGTGTGCCAGCCAATAAAATGACCCCAGCGGTACGTCTAGCACTGATTGATATGGTGGTCGGTATCGTGCCAGGTATTGGGACTTTGCTGGATATTTTTATTCGGCCTAGCCGTAAGACGCTCGGCATTGTTCATCAGCATATTCACGAAGAATATGGGATCACTGATACTATTCATATGGATCGACCGTTTTTACATCAGTCGCTAGAAGATAAGCAGCAAAATAGTCGCTTTTGGCGCAACCCTATCGTCGCTTGGGTCTATCTGCATATTCCTGACTTTTTAGGCATGATCGTGATGATTTCACTGGTCTGGGGTTTGTGGTCGATAATCGCTTGGCTAGTTAGATTATTTAGTTAATCGTTTGATATTGATTGGAAATAGAAGATCTTATAGTAGCTATAACTAAAAAGGCGACAGTGATAAGTTCACTGTCGCCTTTTTAGTTATAAAACCTCTAATTCACGAAATGCTCTATATCTGGGTAATCACTTCAGCTTCGACACTAACCGCCTCAAAACTAGTTAACTGACCATTTTGCATCAAGTCTATATTGCCACCGCCGCCATGACTGATCAGCTCGATAGTGCCATCCTTTGAGCGATAAGTTGGATTATTGCCTTGACCCTCAGGCGCACTCAAAGTTATATTTGGTTTGTTTGACAAGCTAATAATAGCATTGAGCACACCAGTCGCTGAGGTCTCAAACACCACTGACATCGTCGCTCCTGATTCGCTACGATACTGTACGTCAGTAATCTGCGTGCCTTTAATCGCCTGCTCTGGACTGGGCGTAGCGGTGTTGGCATCAGTATTAACATTAGGCGTCATGCCTGCTGCACCGATGTTATTCTCAAGCTCGGCAAGATCAATCTCTGTCTCTGCTTCTATACTGTCGTTTGTTATAGTTTCAGTGGTGCTTTCAACATCAGTTGTTACGGGTGCGGTTTGCACAGCGACCTCAGCTGATGGCTCAGGCTCTTTTTGACAAGCGCTTAGCAAAACAATACCGCTTAGACTTATAATAATGGCAAGCGATAAGCGGGAGTTGGATTTGAATAGTTGAGTATTATTAGTTGTCATAAAATATTCTTTATTAGAAGTGATTTATATATTTTAAATACAGATTTTAGATTATGAGTAAAAATATTCTCATGTTTTTAAGCTAACGGTGTCTGCAATCTCGTACGTTGTGGCAATAATCTGGCGAGCATAGCAGTAGATATAGGCGCAAAATTGCCCAGCATCATATCGGTTAAGACCTCTGCACAGATAGGGGCGTAGGCATAGCCCTTTGCACCCATAGCGGTTAGCGTCCAAACACGACTGTTTGTTGCCACTTGTCCTAATATAGGATGGTAATCAGGGGTTTGGGTACGGACACCGGCGCGCGCCTGCCAGCCACTAGTATCTTCTGAGATGACCGCTGCCAGTTCAGGAATAGCGGCAATCAACTTATTGCGGCTGACTTGGTGCTCATTATCTTTGATAGCAGTGCTGATGTCATTGCGCACAAAGCTTGCCCCTAATAATAATTGCGGCTGACCCTCATTAACATTATTAAGCTGAGCATCACCAGCTTGTGCGGTAAAAGGCGCACAGTAACCACTGTACTTAAGGGGTAGTTTTGGTAGTTTTTGCCATTGAGCTACGGTCGGCGTAAACCAAGATAATTGCCCGCGTATCTTACGGCAATCAAAAATACGCTCGTCTATATAATGACTCTCAAAAGCGGCACAAATCACTACGTTATCCGCCTCGATAGTTATGCTTTGCTCATTACCATTACTTAAACCCTCAACCCAGACTTTTGATGCAGTCTCGCGAATGGCAGAGACTGCTAATTGCTGAAAATTAATTAACGGATGCCTAAGTACGATCTCTTTTAATGCCTGTGGATTGACTAAGCCCGACTGCGGTAGATAGAGATTATCAGCTAAATCTTGCTCGGTAAGATTGGTAGCGTCTTGCGCTTGAGCAATGCTCAGCGTAGTTGCCAAATCATCAGGGTAGTCTGCAATTTGCTCGACGTTGACATTAGCTTTTATCAGCAAATCAAGTGCGCCTGTGGGTTTTAATATGGGTGCGATATTGGCGTAAGCGGCATCATCTTTTAATAGGCAGTCATTGAACTGACGATAAAGGCGGCAGCTATATAAATAGCCGATAGTATGCAGGTGCTCATCGACATGATGAATAGGGGTCATCTTTGGTGCGAGTAGGGCACGTGGATTGCCTGATGCACCTGCCAACGGTGCTGTTTTATCGAGTAAAGTGACTTTAATACCACGATTAGCAAGCGACCATGCCGTCATCAGCCCTGAAACGCCAGCGCCAATAACGATGCTGTGTTCGAGATTTTTTATTGCAGCAGATAAAGGGTTACTTAATGGCAAATTCTCTATCAACATAGCGTCTTGCACGACTGCTGTTAGCATCTCGTTTTTACGGCCAAAGCCTTTAATCTTTTTGATGGTAAAGCCCGCGCTTTGCAAACCACGTTTGACCACGCCTGCACAGCTATAAGTGGCTGCGCTTGAGCCTAGTCCTGATAAGCGCTGCATCTGTGCAAAGATAGACTGCGCCCACAGCGACTCATTGCAAGAAGGGGCAAAACCATCTAAAACCCATGCATCGATTTTTGCACTACTTTGATTAGTGCTGTTTTGACCAGCTATGTCAGTTGCTAATTTAGCTAAGCTCTCGCTTGCGTCGCCGAGCCAAATATCGACAGTAACATTATCTGTGATAAAGTTAATCCGATGCGCGCCTGCGATAAGAGTAGGATAGTTGGCTAGTAGCTGCTCAATTAAATCCCTAAGCTCAGGTGCGCGTGTCGCCCATAATCCTAAGATTTGAGTTAAGTCCGTAAGCGCTATCGGGTGCATTTCAGTAGTAATAAAATGCAAGCGAGCCGTTGCCAGATGCGGATTGGTATTACGCAGTTGTCGCCATAGCTGCCAAACAGCGAGCAAATTAAGCCCCGTACCAAAGCCCAGCTCGCTGATAGTAAAGCTCTGCTGCGCTTTTAGCTGTGCTAAGCGTTCAGGTAGATTATTGCCATCAATAAACACATAGCGTGACTCAGCTAAACCATCCGCATGAGAAAAATAGACATCGCCAAACTCACGCGATACGGGCACACTATTACCGCTATCATCGATTTGCCAGTCGATAATAGCGGGCATAATACGCTTATGATCGTCAGCTATATTGTTTTGATCTTGCCGCTCACGACGGTTAGGTTTAGACATAAAAACTCATAGCACTTAGCTTAGGTTTTGAGACGTTTAGGTTTTGAGGCGGACAGCTACCAACGCTCGCGGCGTACAAATACCAGCCACGAGACAAATATACCGACCAATAAGCTAATTAATACCGTAAAAGCGCCATATAAAAATAGCTGTCCTTGACTCTCATAAACTAAGACATTGACTTGAGTTTGCAAGTCATTGGCTTGGCGCTGCAACTGTGCATTTTGGGTCAGCAGTTTTTGATTGGCCGCTGATAGCGCTTCATTAGAGGGTTTTAATTGTGCCGCTAAAGTATTATCGATAGTATCTATCGCACCTGTAGCTTGAGCTGTATTGTCACGAATCACCACAGGTGATGTTGGAGTCAAGGACTCATCCACAGGTAGCAGTGGCAATGCCTGCGCTGAGATAGTCACCAGTAACAGTAGGCTGGATAAAATGCTTGTAGCAGTGATTGTAATAATACTTTTACAATTTTGGATAACAAGGAATAACAGCTGACTCACGATGATGCGCCTTCGTCTGTAGCTTTAGGTAGCACATGAATAAAGGGCTTGATATCAACATGGCTGTACACCCCATCGCGCAGGTACGGCTCATCTGCTGCCCATGCTTGCGCAGCCTCTAAAGAGTCAAAGTCAGCGATGACAATACTGCCTGACATCTCAGCTTCGCCGTGCGTAATAGGCGTTGGACCTGCAAGTAGTAAGCGCTGTTCACTATCAAGAGCTTGCAGGCGTGCGACATGCTCAGCACGAGTTAGCTTACGTTGCGCGCTACTATGAGCGACGTCATGACCAATAATGGCAAATGATGGCATTTTTATTCCTTAGTATTGAAGGTATAAGTAATAAAACTCTAAATGATAAGCGCGACTGTTTATTTAGCCGTTTTATCGGTTAACGCAGGATTAAGGTGTTTTTTTAGTACTATAAACTGAGCAACCACAAACACTAGCATAATCGGAATCCAGCCATAGGTTTTGAAGTTGATCCATGCCTCATCGGACATCGTAAATGCGGTAATATAATGCAGTATACCCATCATGGCAAAAAATAACGCCCATGCGACCGTCAGCTTTTTCCAGCCGCTCATGGTCAGATTAAAGACATCTTTCATCGCTAAGCGCATCAAAGGCTTATTGATCGCGGCGCTTATCAATAAAGTCAGCGCAAAAACACCATTGATAATAGGGGACTTCCAGCGCAAATAGATATCATCGCGCAACAGCAAGGTTCCGCCACAAAAAACAATAGTCAATAACAGTACCACCCACTGCTGTTTATCTAATTTGCCCTTTTGCCGAGCAAAGTGAATAGCATAAACAATAATTGTGGCAATGAGCAACGCACCAGCGGCAGCCAAAATACCGTTTTGACGCGCCACAATAAAGAATGCAATCAAGGGAATGAAGTCTAATAAGGCTTTCATATCAGCTAAAATATCCTACAAAAACGTATGCGGTAGTTTACACTGCAACGAGGCTAAAAAAAAGCAAACAGCGGCTATAATCATTATCTATTATAATAACGTAACGCATGTAAATACAGTAATACGAGCGCTGGTATGCACATAAGCATTCCTAGCGACACTATATACCTTGAAGAACCCTAATAAATCCTGAAATAACTATCACTACATAAGGCCAAACCCATGAAAATCGATCTGCATTGTCATAGTACGCGCTCTGATGGCACTTTTTCGCCGACAGAAGTCGTCAACCGCGCACATAGCGCTGGCGTGACGGTACTTGCTTTAACGGATCATGATACCTTGCTGGGCATCGATGAAGCAAGAATTGCGGCCAAATCTCATAATATGCAACTGATTAATGGCGTCGAAATCAGCTGTGAGCATACGTTGAGCGGCGGTTATGGCAAAAACAAATCCACTACTAAGATCATCCATGTGCTAGGACTTGATTTTACAGATCGGGCGCGTATGCATGAGACCTTACAGCACTTACAAGACAGCCGAGCGACGCGCGGTCAACGCATTGCCGAAAAGCTGAGTGAGCTGTTAGCTATCGACTATGATGAGCTTTGGCAACAGATACTCACTAAGGCTGGCAACAATCCGCAAGCAGTAGGGCGGGCACATATCGGTCAAGTACTGTTTGAGCGCGGAGAAGTCAAAACCGTACAAAAAGCCTTTGATAAGTATTTGGCAGATAACAAGGCGGCTTATGTCGCTATCGATGCCTTGAGTATGGCGGATGCCATTGAGCTTATCCATGCTTGCGGCGGTAGAGCAGTATTAGCACATGCCACCCGCTATCAGCTATCGGCAACTCGGGTACGTAAGCTCATTGAGGAGTTTGCTGCGCTCGGCGGTGATGGTTGCGAGCTGCCCGCAGATAGTGAGCCGACCAGCACACGTAGAATGGTTGATCGCAGTATCGCTGAGCATGGTTTAGCAGTATCAACGGGTAGTGACTTTCATGGTAGCACTATGCCGTGGCGTCGTATTGGTGACGTACCAACTATAAGCTCAGAGCAACAAGGTATTTGGCAGTCTTTTACGCCATAAACTATTGACTACTTCTTCGTTAGAATAAATGAACATTAAATATACTATTGCTAATTCCTATATAAATCGGCACACTTTATCTGTAAAGTACAGTAACACTTCCTTAAGAAAACAAATACAGTAGCGCTTATATGACCACCCCAACCTATCAGCTCGGCTATAAAAAGCTCTCAAAAATAATTTTTGAGTGGCACGCTGCGGATAAGGCGTCACTACTAGCTTTGTTTATCACTATAGAAGTGACGGCACACTGGCTATGGTGTCTGTTAGCTTGGATACGTCAGGATGCGATTGATGATTATGTCTATATACATCTTTTGTATCCCCTATGGATAGGAGTTACTGTCGCGGCTTTGTTTTTTTGGTGGATGATAGGGAAGTTAGCCCGTATCAAAGATAATAAGAAAGACTTGTATAAGTGGCAAATTATCTTAATTGTCCCTTATACGATCTACTTAACCGTCGTCATAGTAATGATGGGCTATAGTAGCTTGTTCGCAGGCGTGTCATTGGTCGGTGGTGCAGTGCTTAGCATGATGTTAATTAAACGCCAGTACGTTTGGTATATGTTTTTGACACAAATTGCACTGGTTTTGTTGGCTATTATTTCGCCTTATTCTGGTATTCTTTTGCCTAATCTGCGCCAACTGACTATTACCTATCCGATGCTCGATACTTTTAGCTATCTAAGCTATAACGAAATCATGGTTATCGAAAATGCTATTGCCGCCTCCTTGTACAAGAATGAAGCATTAGGTTGGGAGGGCTTTAATCAGATACAACGCTCCTCTACCTTTTTTTGGCGTTTGACCCACATATATTTGGCGCTTCCTAAAGCTATTTTTATTGTCTACGCCTTTCGCATGCTGCTCCTCATCTTAGACGATAGTAAAAGAGAAATCGTAAAGCATGCCACTCAAGATGAGCTGACTACTCTATATAATCGTCGATATAGTCTGACGCAAATGCAGCAAACACTAGATGCATTGCCTGATAATCAGGACTATAGTGTTATTTTGCTTGATTTAGATTTTTTTAAAGACATTAATGATAATTATGGTCATCAAGTAGGGGATCAAGTATTACGCGAAGTGGCGTCAATACTAAAGAATACATTAGATTTAGACAGCGTCAGCCGTTATGGTGGTGAAGAATTTTTGATTATACTGCCTGATACGACTCATAAAGAAGCGATGGCTATCGCTGAGACGCTACGAGGTAATATTAGTAGTCATGTGGTACAAACCTGTAATAAGCCAAGTTTTCAAGTCACCGCCAGTCTAGGGTTATATACGTTTAGCGCGGCAGAACGAGATCGTATTAAGCAAGAATTTGCAGAGGCGACAACGCAGGTAACCCCTCAAAATCGTCGTACAGTACCGTTATTTAGGTTGAGAAGTACCAAAACAGTGCAGGCGACAGAGGCACAACTTTTACCGGATCGCGTTTGTCAATGCCTCATCAACCTAGCTGATGAAGCTCTCTATGTAGCCAAAGCACGCAATCGCAATCAGGTCGTAAGCGCTAATGAGCTGATTGACGTACAGGCTATGACGCGGCCGAGTTATCAGGTTTAAGCGGTCTTTATAATCGTTTTAAGCGCTCTGTAAGTTCTGTACTAGACTTGCCAATACGCTAGTGGCAAAGCTCCCCGTGGTTAGGGTGAAATCTAACACCAAAGTCTGCTCATCCATCCAGCGCCATGTTAATGCTTCTATCGGCAAACGTAGCGCTCGCCTTTGCGCTTTAATTTCACGTTGCTCCAGACCTGTTGCCAGTTGTAATAATAAAACACTGTGCTGAACGGTATCGTTTTCGATGTCAGCCGCTGCGCTGGTCACCTTATCGTTACTTGTACCCCACATCACTGCGGTTGGATGGATATCGCCACTAGCAAGGCGCGCGCGTAATGTATCGTCCAGCTGCTCAGCGGCAAATATAGATCCTGATCCATCAAGATTGAACACTTCTCCTGCCAGTCCAGTATTCCAGCTACCATCACGCACTCGCGCTGCAAGTATCTCATTAAATATTAGGCTACGAGCAGCGGAGAGCTCCATTGAGTTTTGCTCGCGCGGTGCACGTTTGCGTTTGCTCTTCTTTGACTGCGGTCGGTTCTCTGGTACTGGACGTGCAAACAAAGACAATGCTTCTCTAATATTATTGCCATTCCATCCAAAACGCTGTGGGCCAAAATAATTGGGTACGCCCGTGGTACTTATATTGGTTAAATGCTGCTCTACAGATGACTTATCGTCACTTGCCAATTCAATATCACGCAAGGTGATGATAAATTGATTGGCCCTATGCGTACCACGATTGAGCTTTTTATTATGCCAGTGTTGGGCGAGGATAATGACCGACTCGTTGTCGCTAATATCTGTCGGCACAAACTCAGACTCTGGCAATTGCTTTTTTGGTATCCGCAGGCTAAACCACTGCGTCGTCAGCGCCTGACGATCTTTGAGCCCTGAGTAACCCACATCACGTAGCGGGATATCCGCCCATTCTGACAACAACTTGGCCAAATAAGCCGTATTGATGCCAGACTTTTGAATATGCAACCATAGATGCTCGCCTTCGCCCGTAAAGTCCAGCTCAAGTATTTCATTGACTACAAAGTCCTCAGGGACTGCTTTATAAGTCGCCTGTCTAAGAGGTGGCATAGTAGGCTGTGGCAACTTTGAGGTATCAGTGATAGCCGCAAAATCAATCTCGTTATTGTCAAAAGAGGGCGCGCTGGTCATAGTCATAAAGAAGTCATTTAATAGAGGGTAGGAGTTGGTATAAAGTCGATTTTAAATATTGCTGTTTTAAAAGATGTTGTGTTGAGGGCTCATTTATTAAAAGTTATTATTCAAAAAGTCATAATTTAAAGAGTAGTGCTTTTATAGTTACGATTATAGCCAAAAAACGAGGTGTTACGTTTTGCAACGCGCTAGATATACAATAAAACATCGCAAGCGCCTTGCTCTTGCTATTATCAATAAGACCATACTTTTAAAAATACTTATATGTGAATACAGCGTCAAAAGCGTAACTTAATAATCTGTGATTAAGTACGCCCTAAATAACCGCTAATATTTGACAAAAGCCAGCCTTGAATTCATCAGCTAGCAATCGCAACGTTAAGGATAACTCATGACTGATCAGACCATTCATACTATTACTATCGATAAAGTCGACATTATGGACGGCGGAATGAAGTCGTATAAACAAGACGACGATAGTATCATTTTAATTACCCGTGATGACAATACCTTTCATGCCTTTGATGGTAAATGTCCTCATGCAGGTGCAGATTTGGGTACAGGACTACGTTGTGGCAACCGCGTCGTCTGTCCTTGGCATCACGCCACTTTTGATAGTACAGATGGATCGCTTTTGGAGCCAATAGCGACCCACGGACTGACTCAGTATGAGCTGACGGATAACGGCGATAGCCTGACGGTCAATACCGCAGTGACTCTTAATAAAGCCGTTGAAAATAATAAACTCAGTGATACTCATACTCTGATCGTCGGCGGTGGCGGTGCAGGCTTTATGACGGCACATCAGTTGCGCAATAGCGGCTATGGTGGACAGATTACCTTGATTACTAAAGAGCGCAGTGCGCCTTATAATAGACCGCTGTTATCTAAGGCATTCTTAGCAGGGAATATGCCAGAAGAAAAACTCCTACTTGGCGGCGCAGATTGGGCACAGAAAAATAACATTGAGGTGCGCTTAAATCAAACCGTCAGCGCAGTGTTACCAAACGAGCGCACTGTCGTTATTAATGATACAAACGATACAAGCCAAAATATAAGCGCTGATTACTTAGTCGTGGCGACGGGCAGCGAGCCTATCGTGCCACCTATCAAAGGTGCTGAATCTGATGGCGTTTATACGTTACGCAGTATGGAGGATGCCAAAGCCATCAAAGCGGCCAGTCACGATAAGAATATAGTGATCGTCGGTACTGGTTTTATTGGTATGGAGGTCGCCTCAGCGCTGTCGCAAGCAGGCACGCCTACTTCTATTACTGTGATTGGTCAGACCAATCGGGTTATGGAAAACATCGTCTCAGAGACAGTCAGCAATGCCCTGATCAAGCTACATGAGGATAATGGCATTACTTTTATTTTAGGTGACACGGTCAATACTATTACTAATGATAATAAACAAGTCAGTGGTGTTACCTTAGCAGACGGCACGCAATTAGACGCTGATATGGTTGTTTTAGGCACAGGCGTATCACCACGGACTGAGCTTCTCGCTGAGGTCAACGATCCTGATGGCGTGCAAGTTGATAGTCACTTACAACTGCGTAATGGCGTCTATGCCTTAGGCGATATCGCCAAAGCTGACGGTCAATTGGGACGCCTGCGTATCGAGCACTGGCGTGTGGCCATGCAACACGGTTTAGTCACTGCCGCTGCAATACTGCAAGACGATAGCGTTGAGTCATTAGAGTCGCGCATACCTTTCTTTTGGACGATGCAATACGGCAAAAGCTTGCGTTATTCAGGTCATGCGACAACCCCTGATCATAATATATTGTTCGGTAAGCCTGATGCGCTCAACTATATCGAATATTATTTTGATGATGAAGGCGAAGACAGTCGTGCTACAGCAGCCAGCACTTTAGGCCGTGATCAAGAACTGGTTGCCTTTAGTGAGCTGCTACGTCGCGGGATTGCACCAACAAGGGCACAGATCAATGCAGGATTTGATATTATTGCTCAAGCTCAAGCGTTATCGCGCTAAACTAAATTTATTAGAATAATGTAGAAAGTTAAGATAGAGCAAGCTACTATAAAGGCTGCCAAAATTTTTGGTGGCCTTTTTATTGTTTTTATAATAAAGAAGATAATAATATGAATAATGATAATGTGTTTTTACGACAAGCCAAAGCGGATGATATTGACGCACTCGAACAGTTATTAAACCTCTGCTATCGGCAGACGGAAGGTTGGACCAATGAAGCAGATTTGGTCGGTGGCATTCGTATCACTCAAGCCGAGCTGGCAAGCGTCATCGATAATCCAAAACACTACCTATTCGTTTATCCAAAAACCACGAACGGTGCTCGCGATGGTATCGAGACTGGTAAGCTATTGGGTTGTATTGCGGTCGATATAAAAGTCGATGCCAACTTAAATAGAGATGATCAAACTAAAAGCGACTATTACAATAAAGCCTATATCGGCATGTTTGCAGTACATCCAGAGCTGCAGGGGCAGGGCGTTGGTAATATAATTTTAGAGGCCGCTGAGACTTTTGCAGCAAGGCACTTGCAATCAAGCACACAGTCGTACGATGAAAAACCTGCTCGTCTTACCATGTCTATTTTAAGCCATCGACCTGAGTTATTGGCTTACTATCAGCGCCGTGGCTATCAGTTGAATGGCAATAAAATGCCGTTTCCAGATGATGGTAATAATGGTGAGCCAAAGCGTCAAGATTTGCAGTTATTAGAGTTAGAGAAAGTATCAGCCAAATTAGAATAAATGTATCCTTTATTAACTAGCCATTATCTATTAACTAACGATTCCTACCCCAAAAATGCCCAAAGGTTAGGAAAAACCCTATACTTAATAATAAAAACGCTACCACCAGTAAGCGTTTAAACCACTTAAGCGCAGGCAAGCGCGTAGCATTTTCGTTGGCTGTTAGATAAGCGAATAGGCACATGAGGCTGGCGACCAAAGTCATAATACCTAGGCCAATGGGTAGAATGAATAAATATATTTGCCATATTGCCATTTTTTGTCTCTTAACCAACCGTATGACTAGCATCATAACAGTATCGCTATTCTACTGTCTGTAGCCGCTATTATTTTTCACGAAGCATTGTTTTTCATTACGCATAGTACTGGGCGCTTATAGTAATGAACAAATATTAATTAGTTGAGCTGACTTTTGCTAATCAATTAGGTATAGTTCGAACCATTGTTTATGAAATACACTTATTACTCGTTGAGGTTATTATGAGAAATTTGAAAAAGCTAGGGTTTTTGCTAGTGTTAACGCCGTTAGTTGCTGCTTGCTCTAATGGTCCATCTGAGAGTGACGTTGAAGGTCTTATTCAAGGCCAATACGATCAAGCTAATAGCATGATGGACGATGTAATGGCGCAAGCGGGAAATGCTGAGATGGTGAAGGCAATGAGCGGCATGATACCTAAACTGGACAAAGTGGAAAATGTCAGCTGTGACGTGGCTGAGGGCGATAATACGTATCTATGCAGCGCTGATGTGACTCAAACTATCGATGGCAATAGTCGCACTGATAAGGGTAATTTTAAAGTCAAAGATAGTGATGGTAAGTGGGTCTTGACGCTGTAATTCTTTAAAAACTTAGTATTTTTAACGAAAGAGCATAAGCACTTTATAGTGCTTTTTTTATAGGCAATAGTATTAGTTTATAAAATAATAAGATTTTGAATATAAAAGTTTGTATCTTTTGATTGATTAGATTATATTTCAGTCTTCACGTCAAGTATTAGCTTTGAGTAGACTGTTGTTTTTATTAATTCATCAGCACTTACCAAAAACTTTAACATTAAATGAATTATGGAAGAAATATATGCTAAAGAAGTTCGTTTTTTTAACTGCTATATCAGTTTTGTTTGCAGGTTGTGCTTCTGTTCCTACAGAACAAGCTCAGGTAACGAGCGCAATCAAACAGTATAATACGCCTTCTGCCAACAATGCAGGCTTATACATTTATCGAAAGGCTACTGTAGTAGGCGGCGCATTAAAAAAAGATGTATGGGTGGATGATAAATGTATTGGTGAAACCGCACGAGGAACTTTCTTTTATGAAGAAGTTATAGGCAACGCTGAACACAAAGTCTCAACTGAATCTGAATTCTCTCCTAATGACTTGATCGTGCAGACGCAAGCAGGGCAAAATTATTTTATCAAACAATATATTAAGCCAGGTGTATTTGTTGGTGGTGCGGGTTTAAAATTGGTTCCTGAAGCAGAAGGGAAGCAAGATATCAGTGACTTAAAATTAGGAGTTAAAGGTAAGTGTAGTAAATAGTTACTAGATGATTCTATTACTAGCTTCTAAACAATTAAAAAGACGTTAACTTTTGAGTTATCGCCTTTTTAATCGTTATCAAACTAATGGTTCAGCTTGTAGGTTAACTGTTGTAAGCTTTAATCAACATATAAGCTAGTGTTAACCACAGTCTATCCAGCGAGTAGCGCCAATAAGCTAGTGCCTAACGCATTGTCACAAACTCTTCTGAACCCGTCGGATGAATAGCAACCGTATTATCAAAGTCCGCCTTCGTCGCGCCCATCTTTATAGCCACGGCAAAGCCTTGAATCATCTCGTCAACGCCAAAGCCAATACCGTGCAAGCCAATCACCCTTTCATCTTCACCTAAACACACTAGCTTCATCGTGCATTTTTGTCGATGCTGAGTGACCGCACTAAACATATCAGTAAAGCTCGAGCTATAGCATTTGATAGCCTCTTTACCAAATTGACTGACAGCATCAATCTCAGATAAGCCAATCGTGCCAATAGGCGGATGAGTAAAGATAACCGTTGGGATCAACTCATAACTTAGATGCTCGTCAGTTTTGCCGTTAAATAAGCGCTCCGACAACCTGCGACCTGCCGCAATAGCTACTGGGGTCAAATCAACACTATTCTCAATAATATCACCGACCGCATAGATGCCATCGACATTAGTGTTTTGAAACTTATCGACTTTGATTTTATCGTCATCAGTCGTCGCAACGCCTGTCACTTGCAGATTGATATTATCGATAGAGGGCGCACGACCTATCGCCCAAATTAAGCAGTCTACGGTGTCGACATGATCTTCGTTATCATCGTTGATAGATAAGCTCAGGCTATCATCAGCGTTTTTATTGACCTCGCTTATTGAGCTATTGGTATGCAAATGAATACCCGCTTGCTCCATTTCTATCAATAAGGTTTCGACAATCGTATGGTCAAAGGTGCGTAGTGGCGAGTGTTTGCGCACATACAGATGCACTTCAGAGCCAAGACTATTGAGTACGCCTGCGATCTCAACCGCGATATAGCCTGCGCCTACGATAGCCACTCGTTTTGGCAGATGATTTAATTTAAAAAACCCATCCGAGTCAATACCGTGCTCCGCGCCTTTGATATTGGGCTTGATAGGATGACCACCCGTAGCGATTAAGATATGGTCAGCGGTAATATGTTCGCCATTGACCTCGACGGTATTGGTATCGACAAACTTGGCAAAGCCTTTTATAACTTCGACGCCGTTTTTGGCAAGATTATTATCGTAAGCGCGGTGAATATTCTCGATATATTGCTGGCGACTTTGTACTAGCTTTTGAAAGTCAAAACCTTTTAGCTCAATATCAAAACCGTAGTCTGGCGCGAACTTATGAATGGTTTCGGCGACATGAGCGCCATACCACATCACCTTTTTGGGTACGCAGCCCCAGTTGACGCAAGTCCCGCCTAGTTGCTCCGCTTCGATAATCGCGCATTTTTTTCCGAAGCTGGCCGCACGGTTAATCGAGCCAATACCGCCGCTACCGCCGCCAATGGCGATGTAATCATAATGTTTGGTCATTAAGAGATCCCTGTATTTAATTATTATTGCTGTGATGGTTGATGTGCTGTTGTAATGAATGTTGTGGCTAATCTGAGATGCTATTTATCGTTAAAGTAAGGTGAGGCGTTTCAGTGTGCTCAGTGTTAGGATAGAGGTAGCACACTTTTAAACAATGGCACGACGTCTATAAAATAACAGTCCAGGAATAGACAAGCCTAGCACCAGTCCTGAGGTGACAAATAACGCCTCAAATAAATAGACCATCATTTGGCTAAATAATTCGTCGGAAAAGCCAAAATAGCCAATCTGTACCATACTGACCATTGCCTTATAAGCGGCAATACCGGGCATCATACAAATGACACTTGGCGAGATGAGGGCTTTGGGCGGTAGGGTATATTTTTTAGAAAAATACACGCCCAAAAAGCTGGCAAGCATTGCACCAAAGAAGCTGGCAACCACCAGATGAACATGCTGGTACACTAGCGCTGTTTTTAATCCAAATCCAAAAGCAGTCATCAATAAACAAGGCAAAATATACCTTTTAGGGACGTTGAACATCAGTGTCCAACCGAGGGTAATGATGCAAGATAGAATAATAGTTTCAATGAACCACATCTCAAAATCCCCAGTGCTGTATTCTTAGTAGCACTAGCGCCATAACAATACCAACGCAAGCAGATAAGGTCAACATATAGGTGTAAACAGCGCGTCCAATGCCGATGTTGACATAGCCTTTTAAGATATCAGAAAAAGAATTAATCAAAGGAAAGCTGGGTACTAATAGTAAAACGCTAGAGGCGACTGCAATATCAGCATTATTACCCACATCGAAATAATAAGTGGTCGCGCCAATTAAAGAGGCGATAAATGCCGTCGCAATAACGGCGATAAAAGCATTAAAATGATGCCTAGATAAATAAATACGGGTTAGCATCGCTACCATACCAGCTGTAAAGGTCACAGCAGTAATCGACCAACTACCGCCATTGAGATACGCAAACGCAGCACAAGAAGCCCCAACAAATATACTAACTAGCCACGCTGGATATACGGTCTTGTCCAACTCATCAAAGGCTAGTGTCGTCAGTTCAGTTAATCTACCGTTGAGCGCATCGTTATCTATAGCGGCTTCCGTTTTATTGACTATTTGCTGAATCTGTACCAGTAGATTGACATGAATACTTTGATTGACCGTATCTCGCGTAGTGGTGATACAGCGCTCATTATAAATAGTCGTCAAGGTTAGCGCATTAAAGTTAAGCGAACACTCTACACTGTTCACACCTAGGGCGATCCCTAAGCGTTTGGACAAGTCAACTACCACCGCAGACTCAGCACCATATTGCATCAGTAGTAATCCGCAGCGCACGCATAGTCGAGTAATGCGCTGTTGCTGTATATAGCTAATAGAGTTCATTTTCACATTAGGCATGTTAGCTATCAAATTTATAGATAGTAAGAAGGGTTACAAGCTCAAGATAGCACAACTTAAGAGGCTTTTTTAAAGGATAAACCTATAAATGTCATAGGTAAAACAGAACGTCGCTCATTTGAATGGATAATAACTGAAAGATGAAAGTTTATCTTAGTCATCAATCACAGCTAAGAGGCTTAACGTTGTGCGTCATTGATATGAGGTAGGCGAGTGCCGAAGGTAGGAGTAGGGAGTTTTTAGGTTGGTGTCGAGATATGAGATTTGATCAATAGATGTAGGAGCTAATCCCGCTTTTCGCTCCTATCTGCTCATTGATACGAGGCGAAGGCTACGGTTTGTCCTGTCTCTTGCTCCGCGTAGCCAAGCCAAAACCTAGTCCTCGCAACTCGTCTAATTGAGCAGGATAACCGCTACAATCGAGGCTAAAATGCGTTTCAAGGCGACCTTTATAACTTAATCGCAAAATTATTAGTAAGTTGGTGTTGAGGAACGAGACTCAACAAGATGATTTTGCGTAATATAATTTGTTAGTTTTGCTTAGTCAACTTAACCTAATAGCTTGATTTTTTTACATTTGAAGAAGTATGATAAATTAAGTTATTTACATTACGATGAGGATTTTATGATGGCTAGAGATGCTATAAAAGAAATAATGGAGTTAAAATCAAGAAATGAGTTTGCGGACAGTCATCAGGTTTATTTAAGACTTTACTCATTACAAGAGTTACTGAAAAATAATTCTAATAAAGGTCATTTAAGTGAAGAAGTTTTCAAATATATACCTATAGCTCTGGTTGCCTGTATGGAAGGGCTTTTTCGCTCTCTATATGCAGAGATTATAGATTATGGAGAACCTTACTCGAATAATGTCGAAAAATTCAATAACTCAAATAAAAAATTTGACTATAATATAGTTAATGCTATTCAGAGTAGAAAATTAACAATTGGTGAGTTCATTTCGCACACACTATCTTGCAATAATATAAGTGATATTGATAATAATATCTCAATATTGTTAGGAATAAAATTCCTACATGAACTAAATAATTTTGAAACTCAAAGTGTTTTTGATGAACAGAGACTAATCAATAGTAGTTTTAAAAATAATGCTAATGAAATTCTAAAGAGTGTTGTTACTGTATTTGAATTAAGACATATATTTTGTCATGAGTTTGGGACAAAGGTAGAAATTAATGAAGATTTTATTCAGGAACTATTTTCGAACACTAAAATATTTTTGGAAAATACTACTGATTTCATTCAGTCTAAATTATATCCAGATGCCCCAGAAACACAAACTGACATGAACATTCATGCACACAATGAGTTCGATAAAATTGATATAAAGCTTGAAAGTTATATCAGTAAGTTAAGAAATAAAGATTTTACTGACATGCTAGATTTTGATAAAGGTTTATTTAAGGAGTCTATACTTAAATGGAAAAAATATCGCGAAAGCGAGGCGAATTATAAGTCTAGCGTAGTTGAAGGTGGTTCTATGCAACCTATGATTTACTCTATGAGTATGCATACTACTACACTACGGAAAATTAAAGAACTAGAAGAAGATTATCCAGAGTTATTATAGCAAAACCAAAATATCCTAGTCTTTAATTCAATGGAATGAAAAAATATATGATCGATATCAGATTGAGGCGTCTTCAATGAATTACGATTTTGGGTGTCGCAAGCTCCACGCCAACCTATGGATTGGGTATGAGTTGTAGAGTTGTTTTGTAGGTTGGTGTCGAAGTATGAGACCCAACGAGTTATTCCGCTTAATATTAGATTGTTGAATTCTCTGCATTAACACAACCTACGGGCTAGATCCATAAGTAAGGTTAATGGTAGAAAAGGAACTTACGTCTTGATGGTCATATTCTTGGTATTGCTAAGCATTCTACCATCAATGATTTATCTTAAGTTAAGATTTTAAAGGTTGCAAGCTCCACTCAACTTACGACTACAGGCTAAAATCCAGCATACTTAGCTATTAAAGTAGCTAAAATTGCCGCTGCTGTAGCTTTTGATATATCCCAAGAGTCAGTGCCAGCTCTCCTCAGCATATCTATATACCAGTTTTCCGTATTTTCACCCCAAGATTTTTCATTTATTTCGTCAACTGCTTTGTCTTTGTTTATTGCATTTACCAATGCTTGAACGTCTTCAGATGGTATTTTATCGATGTTGATTCTCATATCATTAGATACCTGTGACAGAGTATCACCGATATGAATATTTGCATTGTCTTGAACTATGATTTTGAACTGTTCATTACTAAACTCTTTAACCGATTTATCTATTGTGTCAGTTAAATCAATATCATCTGGAAATTCATTAGAAATAGTCAGGCAATATTCTAAAAGCTTCGAACGGATTTGCGTTAAGATGTCTTTACCATTACTAGCTTTAGCTTCAATTCTTTCAACATAATAACCATTAAGTGCATCAGAGAAAATAGCACAAGCTTCAGTAGGAATAGAAAATGAAAGATTATCCATGTTAGCCCAATCCTTAATTGAACTGACACTTTCATCAACCTTCCTTATAGTCAATCTATTAATTTGTTGATCAGATAAATTTGATAAGGGAAGACGATAGTCGAAATGGCGATGATAACCATTTGATATATCTCCGAAAAGGACTAAATTCATTATACGATAGGTGGGTAAATTAACATCAGATGGATAACCTCTTAGTTCGTAATTTACCCATTTTTTAAACTCTTCGTTTTTCAACTTATGAGCTAGAATTTGAGCTTTGATCAGGCACATGTCCAATTCAGCATTATGATCAGCTAATATCTCAATAAGTTCGTTTAATATTTTCAAATCCCATCCTATATCTTGGTATTCAAGATTGTAAGTTCTTGAGTCGATGATGTGTGTAATATTCTACTATTGACTATATTTAGTTTAATCCATTTTTAGGAAATTTATATAACCTATGATATTTTATTTGTAGTAAGGTTTCTAATAAATGTTTAATTATAACAATAGATATTTTTAAAAGAAAAATTTAAAATTAGCTACATAGACTTAGAATCCTTCAACAAAAAAAGGCTACCCCCAAAAGGATAGCCTCAATACAGCAATTAAATTAAGAATAAACCTAACTCGCCTCTGACATAGCCTGCTCAAGCATTGGCTTTAAGAACTCACCTGTAAACGAGCCTTTAACCTCAGCGACTTCCTCAGGCGTACCTTCCGCGATAATCATACCGCCCCCTTTACCGCCTTCAGGACCAAGATCAATCACCCAATCCGCCGTTTTGATAACGTCTAAATTATGCTCAATGACCACGATAGTATTACCTTTGTCACGTAGCGCATGCAGGATATTTAGCAATTTATTGATATCATGGAAATGCAAACCCGTCGTTGGCTCATCCAAGATATATAGCGTTTGTCCAGTATCACGCTTGGCAAGCTCACGCGCTAGTTTGACTCGTTGCGCCTCACCACCTGATAGCGTTGGCGCAGACTGACCAAGACGAATATAACTTAGACCGACATCCATTAGCGCTTGCAGGCGACGATAAATCGCGGGTATCGCTGAGAAGAACTCAACGGCATCTTCCACGGTCATATCTAACACATCAGCGATAGTTTTGCCTTTATAGTGAATCTCTAGGGTCTCGCGGTTGTAGCGCTTGCCCTCACAAGTATCACACGGCACATACATATCAGGTAAGAAATGCATTTCTACTTTGATCAGACCATCACCTTGGCAAGTCTCACAGCGACCGCCTTTAACGTTGAAGCTAAAGCGACCCGGCTTATAACCACGGGCACGGGCTTCTTGAGTTTGCGCGAACATCTCACGTACTGGCGTAAATACTCCGGTATAAGTCGCAGGGTTTGAGCGCGGTGTACGGCCAATCGGGCTTTGATCGATATCGACCATCTTATCCAAATGCTCAAGACCGCTGATGCTCTCGTGCTTATCTGCGATAAGCGTTGAGGCATTATTCAACTGGGTAGCGGCAAGTGGCATTAAGGTACGGTTAATCAAAGTCGATTTACCTGAACCTGATACTCCAGTGATACAAGTCATAATGCCAACAGGTAGCGTCAAATCAACATCTTTTAAGTTATTGCCCGTTGCGCCTTTGAGCTCGATAGTCATAGGTACTTTTTTAGGTTTGGCTTTGCCTTTACTTTCGACGTCTATCGTTTTGGCCTTATGACGAATTTTGGGTATCTCAATACGCTTTTTACCCGACATATATTGTCCAGTAAGCGATTCCTTATTGGCCATAATATCTTTGACCGTACCCTGCGCGATGATATGTCCACCATGCACACCGGCACCAATACCGATATCGATAACGTGATCGGCTTGACGAATGGCGTCTTCATCATGCTCAACGACGAGCACCGTATTACCTAAATCACGCAAGCGAGTCAAAGTTTTAAGCAAGCGATCATTATCGCGCTGATGCAGACCGATTGACGGCTCATCAAGCACGTACATCACGCCCATTAAACCGGCGCCAATTTGGCTGGCTAAGCGAATACGCTGGGCTTCACCACCTGATAAAGTCTCCGCAGAGCGGGCAAGTGATAGATAATCAAGACCGACGCTCACTAGGAAGTTTAAGCGCTCATTGATCTCTTTAAAGATTTTCTCCGCGACTTCGCCTTTATGACCGCCGATTTTAAGCGTTTTATAGTAGTCCGCTGCATCGCCAATAGATAACTTGACGATTTCAGCGATGGTCTGATCATCAACACGCACATTGCGCGATATCTCATTTAGACGTGCGCCATCACAGACGTTACAAGTGGTATCGGCTAGGTATTTGGCCAGCTCATCACGGACTAGATTGCTTTGGGTCTTAGCATAACGACGCTCAAGATAAGGCAAGACCCCTTCAAACGGTATGGTTTTATTGGTTTTGCGCCCGCGCTCATCGGTAAAGTTAAAAGTTAGTTTCTCTTTACCTGAGCCTTGCATAATCAGATCTTGCTGCTCTTTTGAAAGCGTTTGCCAAGGCGCGTCCATATCGATTTTGAAATGCTTGCAGACGGTAGAGAGCAGACCGAAGTAATAAGCATGACGCTTATCCCAACCGTTTATCGCACCTTGATTCAATGATTTTTCATGATGGGTAATCAGCTTTTCAGCGGCGAAGTATTGACGCTTACCAAGGCCATCACAGCTTGGACAGGCACCATACGGATTGTTAAAGCTAAACATGCGTGGCTCAAGCTCGGATACCGCCCGATCGCAGACGGGGCAGGAGTGCTTAGCTGACATCACTTGATTGTCGCTGCCATCTTCTTTTGGGTTACCATCCATAAAGTGTAGGGTCACTAGCCCTTGACCTAAACGTAGCGCAGTCTCAAGACTCTCCGCCACACGGTTGCCCAAGTCATCACGGACTTTAAAGCGATCGACTACGACCTCGATAGTATGCTTTTTCTTTTTATCAAGCGTCGGTAGCTCATCGGTATCATAGACATCACCATCGACACGCACGCGGACAAAGCCCTGACCAATCAGCTGCTCAAGCAATACGGTATGCTCACCTTTACGCTCACGTATCACAGGCGCTAGGATCATCAGCTTAGTATCAGCAGGTAGCGACATGACTTGATCGACCATTTCAGTCACTGACTGGGCGACCATAGGCTCATTATGCTCAGGGCAAAACGGCGTACCGATACGCGCATATAATAGACGCAGATAATCGTAGATTTCGGTAATCGTACCAACCGTTGAGCGTGGATTATGGTTGGTTGATTTTTGCTCGATGGCGATAGCAGGTGACAAACCCTCGATACTATCGACTTCAGGCTTTTCCATCTGCGATAAAAACTGACGCGCATAAGCCGACAAGCTCTCGACATAGCGACGTTGTCCTTCGGCATAAAGCGTATCAAATGCCAATGATGATTTACCAGAGCCTGATAGACCAGTAATGACCACGAATTTATCACGTGGAATGTCTAGATCAATATTTTTTAGGTTATGAGTACGAGCGCCGCGTATTGCGATATGATCATGTGCCATCGGTAATTGATTTCCTATTAGCTAAATATAAGTTAAAACCAACTTAGCCGTTGGTTAAAAATGCAGTTAAATTTTAAATACAATCATTTAAGTAAAACAGTAGGCAGTTCTTAATATGAATTAAACATCAGAATTTTTTTCAAAAAGATAAGTTTTTATTACGCTGCTTAGCAAAAACAGTTTACGAATAATAATGCTAAAAGGTTATTAGAATATTGGTTTAATAATTTAAGCACTATATGCACCGGAAATTTTAGAATTTATTAAATTCTTGTTTCAATAAATTCTTGCTCCGATAGAAAAAATAGAAACAGTAAGTCAATAAAAAATGTTAAAGCCATATAGCGGGTAACGACTTACTTTATTGTTATCATTGACAAATTATTCAAGGTATAAGCACAGATTGACTGCACTTAGTAACAAATTTGTTAAGTGCTCAAAACTAGCTTGGCATCAGTCGATAGAATAGAGTAAACCAATCAGCTTGAAACGGCGCGCCATAGCAAGCACATAGGTAGAGGGCGTATAGACAGCAAGCACAAACCTGCGAGCAGATAAAAGTGTCGGCAACGCTAAGGTGAATGTTTTATACTAAGGGTTTTATGCTAAGGAGCTTAATTGGTACGCTAAGTAATGCTGCGTGTCAGCCGTTAAGTAATAAGAGCTAGGCGATAAAGGTCAAATGATAAGTCAGTAGTAATAGAGCTGTGAGGCAAGTATGAATAGCGTAGAAAAACGGGCAATTGCAGGGGTTGGTGGTATCTTCGCGCTACGGATGATTGGCCTGTTTATGATTGTGCCAGTGTTTTCTGTCTATGGCGATAATTATGCGCATGCCACGCCTTTTTTGATTGGCTTAGCCGTCGGTATTTATGGACTTGGGCAGGCGATATTTCAGATTCCGATGAGCCTTGCCGCCGATAAATTCCCGCGTAAGCCTATTATTATGCTCGGGCTAGTATTGTTTGCACTCGGCGGTATTATTGCGGCCAACGCGACCGATATCTATGAAGTGATTATCGGTCGGGCGCTGGCAGGTGCTGGTGCTGTTTCTGCGGTATTGATGGCGCTACTAGCCGATGTCACCCGCGAGGAGATGCGCACCAAAGCCATGGCTACGATGGGCTTGACTATCGCCACCTCTATTATGCTAGCGTTTGCTTTTGGACCGTTATTAGTCGGCTCACTAGGCATATCAGGACTGTTTTGGTTGACGGCAGGTTTTGCTGTTTTGGCTATGGTGCTGTTATTGATCGTGCCATCACCGATGCGGGTGCTCAAACATAATTTGGATAATAAGTCTATCGGTGAGCAGCTCGCTACTGTCCTCAAAATCGGTGATCTCAATCGTTTGCATTTTGGTATTTTTGCCCTGCATCTGACCATGACGGCAATATTTGTTATTTTGCCGCATCAGCTTAGCGAGGTAATGGGCCTATCTGTACGTCAACAAGGCTTAGTTTATTTGCCGCTATTATTCATTGGCTTTGCGGTCGCGATACCTTTTATTATCATTGCCGAAAAGAAGCGCATGATGCGTCAAGTGTTCCTAGGAGCGATTGCTCTGATGACGGTAGCGCTAGTAGTATTAGCGTTAGGTAGCCAAGTCGGCGTTGGTATTATCTTAGGGTTACTGTTATATTTTATGGGCTTTAATTTGCTTGAGGCGACTATTCCGTCATGGATATCTAAGCGCGCACCAGTCGCGAATAAAGCGACGGCGATGGGACTCAATTCATCGAGTCAGTTCTTTGGCGCTTTTATTGGTGGGGCGATGGGCGGTTTGTTACTCACTCAATCCAACTTGCTAGCTTGGGGCATATTAGCGGCGGTTATGGCGATAGCTTTGCTACTGATTATTCCTATCGCTGATCCGCCGTATCTCTCTAGTACTACTGTGACTATCCCAAAAAACATTGACATTCAGGACTGGTCACAGCAGATGATGGCGGTCAACGGTGTTGATGAGTTAGTCGTCATGGCAAAAGAGCAAGTCGCTTATTTAAAGTTAGATAAAACTAAGCTTACGGATACTTCACGGCAGGCGCTATTGGACTTGGCGCAAAGCCCGTTAGATATTTAACCTTTATCAGGCATCTAAAAAGGAATCAAGATGAGTAAATTGATAACTAAGTTTGGGATTGGCGCTGGATTATCAATAACATTATTAATGACAGGCTGCGCCACGCAAAATATTCAGACTTATAAAGAGGTTAAGCCCGCCCTTGATATGCATGAGTTTTTCTCAGGGCAGATTGACGGCTATGGTATGTTTCAAGGTCGTAGCGGCGAGGTCAAAAGACGCTTTACCGTGGATATTGATGCCACACATGAAGGCGATGATGTGATCGTATTAGACGAGAAGTTTGCGTGGGCAGATGGCACTAAGTCGCAACGTATCTGGCGGCTGACCGAACAAGCCAATGGTCAATGGACAGGCACAGCGGGTGATGTGATCGGTGAAGCCAATGGCGAAGTGGTTGGCAATGCTTTTCACTGGCAATACGTACTAGATTTACCGGTTGACGACAAAACTTATCAAGTCAACTTTGATGACTGGATGTATCTCATTAGCGATGACGTTATGCTCAATCGCGCAGTAATGAGTAAGTTTGGGGTTGAGCTGGGTAGCGTAACGCTAAGCATGCAGCGTAAAAACGATAAAACTATCAACAATAAATAAAACTATTAATAAAAAGTTATCAGTAAAGAGATTTTACTTTTTTATTCCATTATAATCGGATAAAGATATATATAGGTTTTAAGCGTCATAGATTGTCGTGTATCGCCTGCCTTTACTGGATATTAGCGTAAAAACCCTATAATATAAAACTGTGGTTTTTACAGTAATTCTTAATGCCTTGGTCAATATTTTGACAAGTTATTGAACTTAAATAGAATTATCTGTCAAATCAAATTATTTATCATAAGAGGACAACATCATGCGTGGAGTTAATAAAGTTATCATCATTGGTAATCTCGGTGCAGATCCTGAGGTTCGTCAATTCAGTAATGGCGGTAGCGTCACCAATATCTCTGTCGCGACCTCCGAGCAGTGGACAGACAAGCAAAGCGGTGAGAAAAAAGAATCAACCGAATGGCATCGTATTGCACTCTATAATCGCTTAGGTGAAATCGCCGCTCAATATCTACGTAAAGGCAGTAAAGTATATATTGAAGGCAGTTTGCAAACGCGCAAGTATCAAGCTCCTGACGGTAGTGACCGTTATGCTACTGATATCAAAGCCTATCAGATGCAAATGTTAGACGGTGCTAGTGGTGGCCAAGGCGATGGTGGTCAAGGCGGCTATGGCAACAATCAAGGTGGCCAACAGAGTTACGGTAATCAGGGTAATAATAACAACAACCAAGGCGGTGGCTACAATAATCAAGGCGGCCAAGGTGGTCAGGGCGGTTTTAATAATCAAGGCGCTAACAATCAGGGCTCAGGTAACCAATTTAACCAGCCCAATCAGTCTAACAATGCGCCAAGTGTTGCCAACAAATCAGCGATGCCTGATGGCCCTGTTGATGATGACATTCCTTTTTAGGATGTAAAATAATAAGACGTAAGAAAGTAAGTGTAAAATAATAGTGTCGATTGAAGCTAAAAAAAGAGTCTGTATTTACAGGCTCTTTTTTACTTTATTAGTTAAATGAAATTATGTTAAATGATTATATTTAGAAAAACTATTCATACTCTAAATATAATATATTTAAGATTATTTTGTATTTCTCAATAAAAATAGGAATATTAATTAAGAGTTGTTATCGATTAAATTTTTGTTTATATTGTAATCGTTTTATATTTCAATTTTAATTATAGAGGTAACCATGTCCAATAATAATGCCATTAACTTAGATGGTCTCAATGTAGATGAACTACGTGCCATTACTGAGAATGCGCAGCAGCTAATCAGTCAAAAACAACATCAACGCTTGCACGATGCTTATGTACAATTCGAAAAAATTGCTAAAGACAGCGATAGTAGCATTGATGAAATCTTAAAGGCAGGTGAGAGTCTAGAGAAAAAACGTAGTATAAAATATCGTAATACTGACAACAGCCAAGAGACTTGGACAGGTCGTGGTCGCAAGCCGACGTGGTTAGTAGAGGCTTTGAGTGCTGGTAAAAACCTTGAAGACTTTGCTATATAGTTTTTCTGCTACCTACTGTTTATAGACCTTTGAGCTTGTTACCTTAAAGGGTTGGATAGCTATTTAAGCCAGTATCTTTTATCGCCTATCATGCGCCTAAAAGATACTGGCTTTTTTTGCTGTCATCTTTAGGTCATTGTTTGTTATGATAATGACGTTTCAACCTTTCCATGAGAGTGAGTGATCAGTGTCGCAAGCTTCTATATCGTCTAATAAGCGTCCGCGTAAGCTCTGGTGGCTCATAGGACTGCTGGTATTTGCACTATTTGCGCTGTTGCAGATGCCAGCATCGTGGGTGTTGCAAAAGGTAGCGCCACAGTCGCCTTATGTACAGCATGTCTCTGGTAACTTATGGCAAGGCGCGGCTATTTGGCAGGTGCCTGTGTCAAAAGTGTCAAAAGCGCCGCTGACAGGGGCTTTGAGTTGGCATTGGCAGCCTTGGCAATTATTGTTAGGTAAGCTTGGCGCTGATGTCGATATCAGTAGTGGTCAAACACAGCTTGACGGTCAGCTCAAAGTATCTCGCAGCTCATGGCAAGTGGCGGATATGACTGGCAAGATTGCACCCGATACCCTAAGACAAGTGGTTGACTGGCAGCTGCCTAGTACTCCTATTCAGGTCAATAGTGTCTCGCTACAACGCCAGTCGGCTAAGGGCGAGCGCGCTGCTGGCTTTAAAGCCGCCGAGGGGCAGCTCACTTGGGTTGGCGGGGAGGTCGGCTACCCTAGCGCAGGAAAAGTGTTTTATATCACTATGCCTGCACTACGTGCTGAGCTGAGCACTGAACAAAAAAACAGTAATAATCTGCTGCATATTAATTTGCTAGATAATCAAGACAAACGCTTGGGCGATCTCTATATCGATGGCGATAACATGCTCGATGTCAGCTTGACCCAGCGCTTACTTGAGAATATGCCAGAGTATAAAGGTCAAGCGCCACAAGATACACCTGTAGTTAGCGTACGTCAGCCCTTATTATCAGGGCTTGGGGGCGCTAATTGAGCCTAGTCATGAATCGCCTCAAGCCGCTATTAGATATCCTCAATCGATTTTCAGGCTGGCTACTGCTATTGGCGCTGGGCTGGCTATGCTGGAGTGCTGCACGCTTATTATGGCTAGTATTGGCGCCGCCACTTGCACCAGCCTTACCCGTACTACCTTTGCAGAATCTCACAGGATCGGTGACGGACAATAGCAGTCTGTTTGCGATCTTTGCTGAGCCTGATCCAGTAGCGCAGTCAGTGCAACCGCCGCCGAATGTGATCTTAAAGGGCGTATTATTAGCCGATCCTGAAAGCTCGTCTTCAGCGTTATTAGATGTCAACGGCATGGTCAAAAACTATCGTATCGGTGATAGCTTACAAGAGACAGGTTACACCTTGGTTGCCGTAGATTGGAATGCTGTGGTTATTGCTGACGGTGCAGCTAAGCAGTCTGTTATCAGTATGGCAGATGCTATGCCGCTTGATCAAAGAGGTATGGCTACCAACGCTATTGGCAATCAGCGCCTACCTGATAACAATAATAACGGGCTTGCCTCAGGACTGCCACAACCTTTAGATATTCCTAACCTTGGTAATATCGATGCCAACAATAATAGTGATGCCAATAACAGCGATGTCAATAATAGCAACGATACCAATTCGGCAATCGACAAGGCGGTAAATGAGCTGCAAGAGAATCCTGCAGGCTACTTGAGTCGTATGGGTGTGATGGCATCAGGTGAAGGCTATCAAGTGACCGCCGCGATGCCTTCAGGTCTGCGCAATCGCTTAGGGCTTGAGCCAGGAGATCGCGTGATGTCTGTTAATGGTCAAAGTGTCGGTAACAATCCAGGACAAGACGCTAATGTGCTACAGCAAGTGCAAAAGTCTGGTGAGGCGCAGATAGAAGTTAAGCGCGGTGAGCAAGTGATCACTATTCGCCAGCAGTTTTAAAATTAATAGTTCAAAAGTTTTTTAAAGATAATTGCTTATAAGTATTATTCTAAACTCTTTAGCCTATAACCCGCTCTAATATTAAAGTGAGTAACCATCAGCATGGTAAGTTTATCTAAATTTTTAGTAGCGCCTTTGTGTCGTTCTCTACAGAGTTTGCTGTATGTGTGCCGACCTTTGTGTCTAGCGCTGCCATTATGGGCGGCGATGTGTGGGCTGGCTACTGCTGAAAGCTGGAAAGTGAACTTGCAAGATGCGGACATAAAAGCCTTTATTAATGAAGTGGCGACTATCACCGAGCAGAATTTTGTACTTGATCCACGTATCAATGGCAATGTAACTGTGATATCCAACCGTGCACTTTCTCGCGATGAGATTTATCAGCTGTTCTTAAGTGTGATGCAAGTCAATGGTATTGCAGCGATTGATTCGGGGACGACTATTAAGCTAGTCCCTGATAACGTCGCCAAGCAGACTGGGGTAGCTGTGGATCTGCGCGGCACGACAGTTGGTGAGGCTTTAGCGACACGGGTGATTTATTTGACCAATACTCAGGCCGCAGAAGTGCTCGGAGTCATTAGACCTCTGATGCCGCAGTCAGCCCATGCCGCTGCTGTGCCTGGGGTTAATGCGCTGGTGTTATCTGATCGGGCGGATAGCCTGAACCAATTGACGGCTCTGATCCGCGATTTGGACAGTAATGTCAATGATAGCTTACGCGTGATACCGCTACGCCATGTCGATGCTGAGCGCATGATGGATCTGATCAGTGCGCTAGTTAGTAGTGCAGGTGGCGCTGGGGCAGGCAGCGATCAGCTCAAGGTTATCGCTGATACCTCAAGTGATAGACTGCTGGTCAAAGGCAGTCCTGAGATGATCGCCAAAGTGCAAGAGATGGTCAATCAGCTCGATACTACGCCCACACGGCGACTGAGTGGATTACGAGTGTTTCGTCTCAAGTACGCCAGCGCCAATCATATTGCAGATATGCTGCGTGGCTTATTGGCCAATCAGTCCATTAACAGCTCAGGCGCAACGTCTACATTAGAGTCCGCCTCACTGACAGACGCTAGCACCACTGGGGCAACGCTCAATACTGAGGCTGCACAAACCGTTAGCAATAACAATACTGCAGTTGGCACAGGCGCTGCTAATACCAGTACTGGTGGTCGCCCCTTTAGTATTATCGCTGATGAAACCCAAAATGCCGTTATTGTAAACGCTGCGCCTGAGCTGATGTTTGAGATTGAAGATGCAGTCAGTCAGCTTGATAATCGCCGCGCGCAAGTCCTGATCCAAGCGGCTATCGTCGAAGTATCAGGTGATGATGCGACGCAGTTAGGGGTGCAGTGGGCGTTAGGTAATGCCAATAGTGGCTATGGGGTCGTGAACTTCAATAATGTTGGCGCTAGTGCTACGACGCTTGCGGCAGCGGCCTTGTCGGGCGGTGCAGGTATTAGCGCCGCTGCAGGCTCTATTGCAGGAGCACTGCTAGGGATAGGCAGTAGCAGTAAAGACAGCAGTGGCAATACGCAGTTTTATGGTGCGATATTACAAGCCTTAGACTCCTCGACCAGTGCTAATCTGTTGTCTATGCCCTCGATTTTGACCTTAGATAATGAAAAAGCCAGCATCTTAGTGGGTCAAAACGTCCCTTTTGTGACGGGCTCTTTTACCACTAGCGGCAATAATTCTAATAATCCTTTTCAGACCATTGAGCGCCAAGATATCGGTATCAATCTCAATGTTATCCCGCATATCGGTGACAACGGTACGGTGCGCTTAGAGGTATCACAAGAGGTATCCTCAGTCGTGCCAGGCAGTGTCGGTAATTCAAGCGGTTTAATCACCAATAAGAGCTTAATTAATACTACTATCCTAGCTGATGACCAACAGACCATTGCGCTTGGTGGCTTGATGCGTGAAAACAGTACCACCAATCAACAAAAAGTACCTGGTCTGAGTAACGTCCCTATCATCGGACGTCTGTTTCGCTCTGATAGCGATAATACGCAAAAGAGCAATCTGATTATATTTTTACAGCCGACTATTTTACGCGATGGTGGGGCGGTGGCTAGTGTGACCGAACGCAAATTTAACCAAATGCGTGTATTGCAGTTGGTCATAGATAAAAACGGTACGATCAAGCAGCTACCTCTAAGCGGTACTGAGGGCTGGAATGGCGATATCAGTCAAGATTATGAGCTGATGAATCTGAATCCGCTGATACCCAAACGCGATCAAACGCCTAAACCTGCCACGACCAGTCAAGGCTTTACGAGAGTAGATAGTCCAAGTACGGGCATTACGACTTTCCCATTAAATCCTTAAGTATTGATTGAATGGCTTCTAGCAGTAGCCTTTAATATATAAAGCCATTCAACGAGTAATCAAAGATTTAATTAACTTCTCGTAGCGTAGGCTGCAACTTTAGCCCAGAAAGCAGATATATAGAGTCATAACATTTTTTGTATAAAAGGTCTTGAATTTAGCTGTGAGTAAAGTATAAATATAGTCAGCTTGTTTTAAAAAGGAAACAGCAAAACCATGGCTAACCAACATGAGAGTAGAAAAGATAGTAAAATGAATAGTAAAAAAAAGTGGCTAGCTTTGACGGCAGTTGGCGTTGCTTTATTGTTAATTCCAAGGCGCAGTAGTCGTAAAGCCAGTGGTGATCAAAGTAAGCAGGTTAACAGCAAAGTCGAAAATCCTAATCAGTAAATGTTTAAAAGTTGTCTTTATCAATGTATTTAGCTAGTCTAAAACTGCACAATATTCTATAATTGTAATACCTTACTATTGAAAACTTCGGTATTAAAACTTTTACGATAACTTTTATGGCAGCTCAAGATTATGAAAGCTCAAGCAAACGTGCCAAAACTCAAGGCAAATTGGTTAGCATTGAGTATACTAATAGCGGCTACGGGTGGCTTACTAAGTTGTGAGCAGCAGCCAAAGTCTATGTTTGAGCAACAAGCTGAGATCAAATCTAACAATGAGCTAGCTACTGATATCGATGACAAAATCACCGTTGCACCTGTAAATACACAAGGTACAGAACCTATCGCTGATAGCAGTTTGAATAATGATTTAGAGAATCAACAAGTCACCGCTATTAAAACTAATAAACAACAAGCTATCGCGCGCCAGCCTAATTGTGATGCTAACGAAAAGATCTGCCAGTATTTTGAGCTAAATGTACTGGAATTCATACCTAAGCAGCCGTGGCTTACAAGCATTATGTGGAAGACCATCGCGCAAGTACTAGCACCAGAAGCGCCGCTGGCAAGTCAAGATCAAATTGCTAAAAATACGATTTTGAGGTTACTTAAACAAGTCGAATATGGTGATAATGAGACCGATACGCTACCCATTTATGAGCGCATTGATACAGAATTAGTGCTACATCCATTCCATAGTAATACTAACGATCAGGGCGTTCTTGCAACGATCGCAACGGGCTATCTCTCAGTGCGTTCGACCGAAGAGCGTGATAGTAGTGCTCAGCGTCTAAGCTACGTGATGCTGGATGTCGAAAAAAAGCTACAGCTGACTATCGAAGATGTATTATTACCTGAGGTCAATAAAAATCAGCTCCTAACGAGCTTGCAAAAGGCAAAAAAGAATTGGCTAATTAGCCAAGGCGTCGCAAAAAATCAACTTGATGACAGGCCGCTGCAATTGTCCAAGCAGTGGTATTTAGATGATCAGGGTTTACATATGGTTTATCAGTCAGGAGAGCTGATCAACGCGCACACTACTGCCGTAGATCTCATAGTGCCTTATGATTTGTTAGAAGGGCTGATTAAGCCTTATTATATAGTACAAGAGGATTAGTAGTACAAGGAGCTTAGCATCGTGCAAAAAGAGCAGCTTAAGCCTGTACTCAACTTGTAAGCCCTCACGCTAAATGTCTATCAGTCGCCGCTTGTCATTTGATACAATAGCAACCAGATTAATAATAATCCTAATCAATACAAGAAACTATTAGTGTCTGTCATGCAATCTATTATGCCAAAATCTCCTTTAAAGGGTTTAACTCTATCGAATAGCTATCATTTAATTGATACGCATACTCATTTTGATGCGCCTGTATTTGATAGCGATAGAGGTATGCAAGCGGCGCAAGCTTATGCTAATGGCGTGCAGCATTTAGTATTAGTCGGATATTTATATCAGCACTTTGATCGACTGTATAGTACTTATAACTTCCTTAATCAACATGACCCTGAGTCTACTAAAACCTTTATTCATGAAGAGTCTAAAGCAATATGCTATCCACAAGCGCATATTGCTCTTGGGCTGCATCCGTTCTATATTGAGCAGCATACCGACGCACACTTGCAGAAAATGGCGCAGATGCTGGATCAATCGCGACCTCTAGCTATCGGTGAGATTGGCTTAGATACCTTTACGGACACCATGAAAACCCCTGAAAACGTTGCTAAGCAGCAGCGATTTTTTCGAGCGCAACTTGATATGTCAGTGACCCATCGACTGCCTGTGATGCTCCATATCCGTAAAGCTCATGCAGAGGCGCTGGCGATATTAAAAGCTCATGACTATGACGCACATAAACTCGGTGGTATCGCCCATAGTTTTAGTGGTGGCGAGCAAGAGGCCAAGGCCTTTGTAAAACTAGGCTTTAAGCTTGGGGTTACAGGACAAGTGAGTAACCCCAATGCCAAAAAGCTACGGCGAGCTATTCAAGCGGTGGTCAGTGAATATGGTATAGGCTGCCTGGTAGTTGAGACGGACTGTCCTGATATGACACCTATGCAATGCCAAGTTGGCGCTGATACTGTCGCTAATAGTGACACTCAGGACTCTATAACCGCGCCGTCTTCAGCTGCTTCTTTGTCACAGTTGCAAAGCTCAGATGACGAATGGCAAAGGCCGGATAATCATCATAGAAATGTACCTGCTAACCTGCCTTGGGTATTGAGTGCGTTGAGCGAATTATTAGCAGTAGATCCTGCCAAGTTAGCCGAGCAGTTATTGCAAAACAGTTGTGAGGCGCTACAAACCAATTGGGGCTACTAGCACTATATTTTATTAATCAACAAGACATGCATTTATTATGAGTCAAAATCAGTCTCCAAAAATAACGATCGATGAGGATACCCAGCAGTATCAGCGCCGCTTTAAAGGCACACAAACCTTATATGGTGATAGTGCTTTTGATGCTTTTGCCTCTGCTCATATCTATGTGATTGGCGTTGGCGGTGTTGGCTCTTGGGTAGCTGAAGCGCTCGCGCGTACCGCGGTAGGTCAGGTGACGCTGATGGATATGGATGTGCTAGTCGCCTCTAACGTCAATAGACAACTGCCCGCGCTTGATAGCAGTTTTGGTCAAAGCAAAATTTCGGCTATGGGTCAGCGAATGCATGAGATTAACCCAAAAATACAGCTCGAACTAATAGATGACTTTTTGACTCCTGAAAATGTGGCGGATCTACTACCCAGTCGCTATACTGCTAAACAAGCAGCGCTTGAGGGACAAGCTATTATCGTTTTGGACTGTGTTGACGATATGAGTGCTAAGCTGGCTATCGCATTGCACTGCCGCTTCAATAAGCTCAAGCTTATCTGTGCAGGCGGAGCGGGTGGCAAAACAGATCCACGACAGATTACAGTGAGTGATCTAAAAGAATGTTATCAGGATCCTTTGCTGGCAAGACTGCGCTATAAGCTGCGTTTTGAAAAAGGCATCAATAAAGCACTAAAAGAGAAGTTCGGTATTAAATGTGTTTACTCAACTCAGCCGCCAAAGGTCAATAAAGCGGGTCAAGCGGGTGGCTTACATTGTGGCGGTTACGGCTCAGCAGTTACAGTCACCTCAGTTGTGGCGATGATTATGGTTAGTGAAGCACTAGATATGTTAACTAAGTTTTCAAAAGACCATAACTCAATTTATTCATTAAATTGAGTTATGGTCTTTTGAACATTCGACCGTGGCACTGACAGGGTCGTTATTACACTAATTGAGGGAGATAGTTTTGTCTACTTTACAGTACCCATCAGCAGTAGATGAAAAATACCGCATTGCAAAATTGCACGAATATGAAGTGCTCAATAATGACCATGAGCCTGCTTTTGCAAGGCTCACTGATTTGGTAAAACTATTTTTTGACTTTCCAATAGTTACCATTACCTTTATGGATGAAGACACGCAATACTTAAGAGCTGTCCATGGCTTAGGGAGTGTCTGTACGACAACTCGTGAAGTGGCTATTTGCAACTATACGGTGTTATCTGACAAAGTGTTTATTGTCCCTGATCTAACCGCAGATGAGCGCTTTGCAAGCAACCCGTTAGTGACAGAGGCGCCTTTCTTTCGCTTTTATGCCGGCGCACCAATTATCATACGTGATGGTAATACCACGTATCGTTTAGGCTCGTTATGTGTCATTGACACTGAACCCAATTTCGATTTTGATGATAAAAAAGCCGAGCAATTAGCACAATTTGCAGAGATAGTAGCAGACACTTTACGTCTGCAAAAAAAGCAGCATCAAGCCAAACAAGACAATCAAATGAAGTCAGATTTTTTGTCTAATATGAGTCATGAGATTCGCACTCCTATGAATGGCATCATAGGCATGGTTGAGATGCTCAATGATACTAAACTCAATGATGAGCAAAAAAGCTACGTGGATAATATAGACATATCCACTGAGCACTTATTGTCGGTAATCAATGGTATTTTGGATTTATCAAAAGTCGAATCAGGCAAAATGACTATTGAAGCAGTACCTATAAATTTGGCGACAGTGTGTCATGATGTTATTAATTTATTCGCCATGAAAGCCCGTCAGTGTGGTTTAACGCTGGATTTCCATTATACCGAAGAGCTATCGCCTTACATGCTCGGAGACCCCGTACGTCTCAGGCAAATTTTGGCAAATTTGGTCAGTAATGCAGTCAAGTTCACACGCAGGGGCGGGCGCATTAGTATCAATGTCACGCATGCCAGACTAGCTCATGGTCAGATACCCGCTCATAGTACCCGTATTAACAAAGATAAAACGAGCACCCAGAATCCTGCAAAATTAATGACTCATTACAATTTTGGTGAGATGAAAACAGTTGAGCAAAGCGCTGATGCTGCTGGCGACTATAGCGTAGATTCCAAAGAGATGACATTATGTATTGAGGTGATTGATAATGGAGTCGGTATCAAGCCTAAGTCATTGGGTGTCATATTTGATGCTTATAATCAAGCGGATAAATCGACCCATCGGCTCTATGGTGGTACAGGTTTAGGCTTGTCAATATGCAAATCTTTAGTGAATCTGATGGGCGGTCATATCTCGGTCAGTAGTGAGTTTGGGATAGGGACTACCTTTCAGGTCTTACTGCCATTACCGACCCTTGAGCAGCAAGAGTACAACGCATGGCAGCAGTCAAATGGTGGTATGCTCAAGTCAGTCTCAGAGCTGGTTGGACATATTCTACTCGTTGAGGATGATAATGTTAATGCACTAATAGCCAAAAAGGCCCTTGTTGATAGCGGTCATACCGTTACCCATGTCACGGATGGTCAGCAAGCGCTTGAAACCTTTGCCGCTGACCCACAGCACTATGAAATTATATTGATGGATCACTTTATGCCGATTATGGATGGGGTACAAGCGACCCTCAGACTACGTGAGCTATATGATGCGGATACCTTGCCTCCAATTATCGCCCTCACTGCCAATGCAATGGACGGTGAGCGCAAAAAGTACTTACAAGTAGGTATGCAAGATTATTGTACCAAACCTTTTAAGAAGGATCAGCTCAACGCTTTGGTTCAGTATTGGCTGATGCATAGACAGGCATTGAGAAAAAGATCATAATTATTTTAATGGTATTAGCTGTCATTCAATATCAAATGGACGATACCTTAGATGAGCTATAGTTCGGTATTATAAGTAATGAAAAAGGCGCATCGATTAGAGAATCGATGCGCCTTTTTCATTACTGCTTAGAACACTGTAGTCATTTTAAATTTTGGTAACTAGGGTCTGTTGAAGCACTATTATATTAACTGACAGTCATATCAACTGACACGAGTTTGATAGTCGCTGGTACGCGTATCAACACGGACGACTTCGCCTTGCTGGACAAATAAAGGGACTCGTACTACCGCACCAGTCTCTAAGATAGCAGGCTTACCGCCGCCGCCTGAAGTATCACCGCGAACACCAGGATCTGTTTCGGTGATGGTCAATTCAACAAAGTTTGGCGGAGTGATAGATAAAGGGACGCCATTAAATAAGGTAATAGTGCACAGATCGTTACCGTTCTCTTTTAACCATTGTGTTGAGTCGCCCATCGCAGTCTTATCTGCTTGTAATTGCTCAAAGCTCTCAGGATGCATAAAGTGCCAAAATTCACCATCGTTATACAGATAGTTCATTTCAGTATCGATGACATCAGCGGCCTCCAAGCTATCACCTGACTTGAAGGTCTGCTCTAACATTTTACCACTACGTAAGTTACGTAGCTTAACGCGATTAAAGGCTTGGCCTTTACCAGGTTTGACAAACTCGTTTTCCGTAATGGCACAAGGGTTGCCATCGAGCATGACTTTTAGACCGGCTTTAAATTCATTGGTAGAAAAACTTGCCACAAAATACTCCTAATGATTGTTTTTAACAATTGTTTCTAATATAAGGCCTGAGCAGTTTGACAGGTATGTTTTGATAGTAAGCTGAGATTACGTATAATGTTGATTTTTAAGCAGACATACTAGAGTGTTATGATAAACCATTTAATCACACAAAAAAACTGGCAAACACAATTATCCGAGGCGGTAAGCTCAATTGATGAGCTATTGGCTATATTGCAGCTTGAGTCGCTGCGCGCGCAAGTATATGTGCCGACTCATTTCAAACTGCGTGTCCCTCGTGCATTTGTTGCCAAAATGAGCGTTGGCGATGCCAATGATCCCCTGCTTAAACAAGTACTACCAGACCAGCGTGAGCAACAAGCAGTGACGGGCTACGTTACTGATCCACTAGGTGAGAGTGATCATAACCCAAGCCGTGGGTTATTACACAAGTATCAGTCGCGCGTACTATTAACGATAACAGGTGCCTGCGCTATCCATTGTCGCTATTGTTTTCGTCAACATTTTGACTATAATGCAAATATGCCAAATTCTGGCACACAAGTTGCAACTAAAGCTTATATTAGCACTCATCCCGAGATTGATGAGGTTATCTTAAGTGGTGGCGATCCGCTAAGCGTCTCCAACAGGCGTCTATTTGCATGGCTTGATGCGCTTGAGGCTATCCCGCAGCTTACCACTATTAGGTTGCATACCCGATTGCCTATTGTGATACCTGAGCGTTTGGATAACGAATTATTAGATAGATTGGCGCAAAGTCGCTGTCGCATCGTTATGGTCGTGCACTGTAATCATGCCAATGAGATTGATACCTTGACGGCTCAAGCGCTGCAACGGGCTAATAATGCAGGTATCACCATGCTCAATCAGACGGTATTGTTAAAAGATATCAATGATAGTGTTGAGCTGCAAGTTGCGCTTAGTCAGCGTTTATTCAGTGCAGGCGTGCTGCCTTATTATCTGCATGTACTTGATAAAGTAGATGGCGGCGCACATTTTGATTTGAGCGAACAGTTGGCGATTGAGCTATATTGGGCATTGTTAAAGCAATTACCTGGCTATTTGGTCCCCAAGTTAGTCAGAGAGCTGACGAGTAGACCGTTTAAGGTGCCGATTGACATTTACAAAGTCTCTTAAATATCTCACTATAACCACCTAGATCCTCTATAACGATCTATTAATATCAAACACTAGTTGTGTTATATTGGCGCAAGCTTTTTTGAAGTAACGATAGCTAAGTCAATAACTGTTTACAGCCGTCATAATATATTTGCATTTAGGAGCCCTTGTGATAACTCTATCGACCTTCCAAAAGCACCTAGCTAATAAAGAGCCTTTACCACAAGATGGTTTTAGATATCTAGAGGGGCAACAGCAACAGCAGCAGCTATTACAATGGACTGCAAGCTTGCCTGCTCAGAGCGAAAAAGTACAAGCTCGGCAGATTGAGAGCATACTAACAGAGCTTACTTTACCAGGTTTGAATGACAAGCTGTGCTTAGAGCTTATGAGTATAATGAGCAGTGCTACCGATCGTCTGATTACCTCACTACGTAAGCACTATATATATGAGATGGGCGCACTTAATCACGAGCAGATAAGCTATTTTGAGCAAGTTAAGTCTCTATATTATTTGACGGTTTTGGTCTACGACGGCATTGTTGAACGCGAAGGCCAAGCGTTGGATTTTCAACACTTTAGTCAGATGGATGGTAGCTGGCGCAGGCTTTTGCCAACGAGTAAAGCGCCACCTTTACTATTAGCTCAAGCGGTTTATTCGTCATTAGTTGCTTATCAAAAGTTATTGTTTGAGACCGCCTATTTGTCGCAAGAGCCACCCCAGCATATTTGGTCACAGATGAATAAGCTTTTTGGTCAGTCGCATCATTACGAAATAGCCTATATTGACTTGAGCAACAAAGTGGTGACGCGGCAGGCCAAAAGTATCCATCAGCTTTATAAGCAGATGTGTCTGCACAGCCTACTAAATGCACGCGCTATGCGTCGATCCAGTATCTTATTGGTTCAGCGCCTGCTCCCTGATTGGGCAGAATATATTGACACCAGTATAGGACCAAAAACCAATACTCGCGTGTTCGTAGATCTCAATAGCGACAGGCCTCCTAATTATTTGACCGCCAGCTCTACTATTGATCCTTTTGATGGGCAGCATGCTTGCTTATTCCTTGATTTAGAGCCATTAGCGGATTATTTGAATCTACGTATAGCTGATCTGAAACACAGTGATAATGACGCTATTGAATACCGCCTAACTAATAATGTTTTATTGACTATTAATTACCGTTATATCGAGCGCAAAAATACGATGCCGTCCAAAATTAGTCCCAAGCAGCAAGCGACTATTCTCACAGGCTTTAATAATATTCACTATCACGTGGCAAAACAGCGAGATTTACTCGATATCATAGGTCAACAAGATCTACCTGCTAAGTATTTACCAAAAGCAGCTGCTAAAGCTAATAGCGTCACAGGCATTAGCGTTGAAACCTTTGATAGTACCGATGTCATGTCACAATATCGATTACTACAGCTATCCAAACAGATAGCAAATAACAAAGATGAGCGCTATTCATTACAAATTATGAGCTTGTTTTTGCTCTGCCGACCAAAGGTTGAAACTAAGCTTAAATGGTCTATCGGTGTTGCCCGTTGGTTAATAAGAGATGAGGTGATGACTGAGATGGAGTGGCAGGTGCTCGGGCACCAGCTCAATCCTTGTGGACTACGCTTGGCAAACCCTAAAAGTAAGAATTTAAGGTTTGTATCAGGCTTTATTGTAGCGGATGACAATGATTTGCAAACAGGCAACAGCTTATTAGTGCCTGCTTATCACTTTCAAGAGCAAGATCGAGTCATAGTTCGTATGAATGATGAACAGCAATCAGTGCGTCTGCAGCGCTGTCTGCTCAGTACCGAAGAGTTTAGCCAGTACGAATTTGTCATGTTATAGCTCAATTTTTAGTAGCATTTGGGTGTTAGTGTTTGAGTGTGATAAAAAAAGCTATCCGATACCTTGACTCTGATTGTGACAAAAGTAGCAGTTAGATAATTAAAACTAATGTAAAAAAGGCATATTATGCGCCCTGACACTACTCTAAACTTATTAGTAATAGACGATGACCAGCTCTACGCTGAACGTTTGGTAAAGCTGCTATCGGCTTACTACGATAAAGTCAATTTGGGTTTCTTGGATGATAAAGAAGAGTTGCTCAGAACCTTGCGTCAGCAGTGGGATGTATTGGTCTTTGGTAAGGCTTATGATTTAATATTCACCGATGTGGTCGGTATCGTACAAGAGCGTAGCATTGATCTGCCTATGATTTGCCTGATGAGTAATGATACCGCAGACACAGGTCGCAACGATGATGGTCTTCCAGCGGTTATCGATAGTACGATGATCAAGGCACTGATGCCAGATAAAGAGGGGCCTGTGATCATGGCTATTCTCTTGCAACATGATAACTTAAGGACCCGCCGACAGTTCAAAAAACTACGTGATGTGCTCTCTGAGGCCGAACAGCGTGCTAATATTTTGATCAAAAACTCAAAAAGCGCTGTCGCTTATATTGACCAAGGTATTCATATATTTGCTAATGACTCTTATCTAAGGCTCTTTGGCTTTAAGTCTATAGATGACATTATGGGGATGCCTGTTATTGATTTGATTAGCAGCGTAGACAACGTCAAAGCCTTTAAGCATTTCTTACGACAGTTCGATAAAGGAAACCGCAAACAAGTTGAGTTTAATTTTGAGAGTCGGCGTACTGATGACAGTACTTTTCAAGCTAAATTACAGCTGGCGACCGCAACCTTAAATGGAGATCCTGTTACTCAGATTATTATCCAGCAAAACGACAATAGTGCTAATGAGATTGCGCAGCGTTTAGCAGTAGCGCAGCGTCAAGATAGTCTGACAGGTCTCAGCAACCGTCGTGGGTTTGAAGAGCGTTTTGAGCTATTGTATCAACAAGCTTTGCAAGGCCAACATAACGCAGGGCTGTTATATATTCAGCTTGATAATATTGGTAAGATAAGCAGTAGCTTAGGGCTGCAAGGTATTGATACTACGATCGAAAAAGTGGCTAGAAATTTAGAGGATCTAGTGACTACCGATTGTGTCAGCCGCTTCAATGACACCTCATTTACGGTGCTAGTAGAGAGTACTGACTTACAACAGCTAACAGACTTGGCTGAAAAGATTCGCGTCAGCATTAGCGAGATGCTAATAGAAGTCGGTCAGAGAACGACGACGACCACAGCCAGCATCGGTGCAGTTATTATCGAACAAAACGCTCCTAATACGCAGGTGCTCCTTGAGCGCGCACTTGAGGCGATCAATCGGGTCAGAATTCAGACGGTGAACCAAGGCAACGCTTATCATCTGTATGACCCAAGAGAGCATGCTAGTAGTGATGATAATGCATTGGCTGAAACCTTAATCAACGCCATTGAACATGACCGCTTTAAGCTACTCTTCCAGCCTATATATGACATCAGTAATGATAGTAGTGACTTTTTTGAAGTATATTTACGACTACCATTGGCCGATGCTGACAATACTATATTGAGATTTAATCAGTTTGCAGGCGTTGCCAAAAATAATAATCTTCTTGAAAAAATAGATCGCTGGGTGTTGATTAATGCTTGTAAGCAAGTTAATGAGCTACGCAAAACTCACCCGCAAGCCCGTATATTAGTGCAGTTGACTAGTGCCTCTTTAGTCGATAAAAAACTGCCGAACGTTGCCAGTCAGTTAATCAAAGCAGTAGGCGGCGCACCTGGCGCACTCACCTTACAGTTCAATGAGCAAGACATATCCAACCATTTAACCGTAGCAAAGAGTCAGTTTACCGCATTGAGTGAAACGACTTGTCAATTAGGCATTCATAATTTTGGTACTTCTGCCAAATCTTTTGATATTGTTGAATTTGTGCGACCAAATATGACTCGGTTGGCACGCAATTATGTAGAAGGTATTGATAATAGTGATAATCTAGAAACTATCAAATCCTTTATTGCAAAAACGAATGAGCTGGATATTGATGTGCTGATGCCTTTTATTGAGGATGCTGCTACAATGTCAGTGGCTTGGAGTGTAGGCGCACGCTATCTACAAGGCTATTACTTAGAAGAGCCAAGCGATAGCATGAATGTGGTTTAAAGCATAAGCTGGTATAGCACAGTTTCTAAGTGTATTTTTTAAGTACAGCTAGCCTATTGATAAGCGATTTGATGCTGCTTAAGCCATACTTTTAAAAACTGTGCTTTTGAGAATTATACTTTCAAAACTCTATTTTTGAGTAGCTCTTGACGACAATTTTCTAATATTTAAGTTGATATAATTATTCCTAAAATCTCTGCTACTCTTACGAAGATAGTAACTATATTGAGTTTAAGCACTATTGCTTTCGTCTCTCTCAATGGTTGCTCGCGTAGTACGCCGCCTGATTATCGTCCAGAGGCTACATTGCCTGTCTATGAGGCGGGTGACGCTAAACGTGGTCAGTTAATTTATGAAGAAGCCTGCGCTCAGTGCCATCAGCTCACTCCAGGGCTCAATAAAAAAGGTCCACAGCTGATGAATATCTATGGTGCTAAATCGGCACAGTTGGCTGACTTTGACTATAGCGATGGCTTAAAAGCCGCAGGGTGGGAATGGACTGCCGAAAAGCTTGACCCTTATATCGAAGATAATGAAAAGGTGATAACCGACTCAAAAATGCTTGCCGACCCTATGCCCGATGCCAGCGAGCGTGCTGATGTCATCGCTTATCTATCTACCTTGCGCGCGCCTGTACCCGTTCTCGATGAAGAGGGGTTTCCTATTAATGATGCCGATGCATCTAAGCCATCAGTAGCAACGGATAAAGATGAGCAAAGTAAGCCGTTGCGTGATGAGGCGCTTGAAATACCAGCAGGCGCTGAAAATAAGCCGGCAGCAGATTTTCAATAGCGGTATTTTTTAGTAGTAATATTGATAGTAGCTATAGTTTTAGCAATTTTATTTTTGCTAATTGGACATATGAACACCAATAGTAGTATTCTATTTATCAAGATTGTCAATCTACGGCCTGTCCTCCATTGCATGAGGACAGGCCTTAGTCTTTTATCATAAATACTTTGGTAGTTACCTATGCGTCAAAGCTCGTCCTACGACTCGTCTACTAGACCTTTTAATACTTCTCAGCCACACTCAATGACTCAGCCCAACCAAAACCCTATCGATTATTCAACCAATCAGCGGCAAGTAGCTCAGCTACTAGCGCAGCTCAATCAAATAGTGCTCGATAAATCATCAGTGACCAAGCTGGCACTTAGCTGTATGTTAGCTGGTGGGCACTTATTGTTGCAAGATTTGCCAGGTATGGGTAAGACCACGCTAGCGCAAGGGCTGGCCCAGCTATTAGGGTTGAGCTTTAACAGAGTGCAGTTCACTAATGACATGCTGCCTGCTGATATTTTGGGTATGAGTATCTATAATCAAAGCACGCTCAGCTTTGAATTTCGGCGCGGGCCTATCTTTACTCAGCTATTACTCGCTGATGAGATCAATCGCTCTAGTCCTAAGACCCAAAGCGCCTTGCTGGAGGCGATGGAGGAGCGGCAAGTGACTCAAGATGGTCAAAGCTACCCGTTGCCGAAGCCGTTCTTTGTCATTGCGACCCAAAACCCCATGCAACAAGCAGGGGTCTATCCTTTGCCTGAATCGCAGCTGGATAGGTTTTTGATGTGTTTATCGCTAGGCTATCCATCGCCTGCCGCCGAACGTATGTTGCTACAAGGTCAAGATCGGCGAGCACTGATGGCGCAGTTAGATGCCATCTTGGATACCAAAGCGGTGCTATTGGCCCAGCAAGGCGTGCAGCAAGTGTATGTCGCCGAAGTCGTGCTTGATTATCTACAGCAGCTAGTGGCGCAAACCCGTATTAGTCAAGAGTATCATGGCCTGTCACCGCGTGGTGTGCTGTCATTGCAGCGTGCTGCTCAAGCTTATGCCTATGTGTCAGGACATACGGAGGTGACGCCTGAAGATATCCAAGCGGTCTTTGCGGCAGTAGTCGATCATAGACTAGGACAGCGTTTTGTAGCGGCAGCCAATAGTCAATCTCAAGGCCTTCAGACCCTTGCTCAGCGTATCTTGACAGAAGTAAAAGTGCTCGGTTAAAGTTTTGATACCGTAATAATAGGCCCGTTATGAGCATTCTACCAAAACCTTTGAATCAAGCGCTAACGACAACGATGTCGCGATGGTTCGCCAAGCGCGCGCCCAAAAGTGATAGTGCGACCCTTCATTTGCGTAACGTCTATATATTTTTTAGTCGTGAGGGCTTGTTGTTTGCCGTGCTATTAGCTATTACTTTTATTGCTGGTATCAATTATGGTAATAATCTGGTGCTGGGTCTGTGCTTTTACCTGATTAGTGTTTGGCTGATTAGCTTTCATGTGACTTTTGCTCATGTATCAGGTCTAAAGGTACAGCTGATCGATGTCACTATGGCAGAAGTTGGCAAGCCTGTATGGGTCACTCTAAAAGTGCTTAATACGAGTCGGCAGCCTAGGCGACAGCTTCTGTTCTGTTTTGATCAAGATAGTGAATTAGGTACTAAGCTAAGTACTGGGCAAAAGCATAAAAAAGCGACTACTAGTGATAGAAGTGAACACGCTGATTCTGGTAAAAACCCGCAACAATCAGTGCTGTTATCACGCCTGCAAGATGAGCAAATTATCCGTCTGCCTATCAAAACTCGAGTTCGTGGTCAGCTTGAGCTACCGCGTCTACAAGTCAAAACGGTCTATCCTTTAGGTATTATGCGCGCTTGGTCATACGTTTATTTTGCACGAATGGCTTGGGTTTATCCAAAACCGTTACCTTTTGACTGGCAAACTCAATACAGTCAAACTAATAGTGAGGATCTGCCATTAGGCGGGCAATACACTCAAGGGCAAGATGATTTTGATCGCCTTGATAGCTATATCGAAGGTGAGTCATTAGCCCGAGTGTCTTGGGCGCATGTGGCACGTGGGCAGGGTATGCTGACCAAGCACTTTGGCGATCCTATCGGCCACGAGCAGCTCTTAGCTTATAGTGATATGCCAGCGGCGACTCACGAGCAAAAGCTAGCTCAATTGGCTTATGGTGCATTAACGCTTGGACAGCTCAACGTGCCCTTTAAGATGCAACTGGCTGATGATCAGATCTTTAAAACCGCTACGCTAGGTCAAGGTGAAGTATTTGCACAGGCTTGCTTGTTGAGGTTGGCAAAAACGCCATGACTAACTCTAAACGCACTTCTAAAAGCCTCGCCAAAAATATTAAAGATCCAATAGCAAAATCTGACGCTATAGCAAATCCTACTTTTGAGCAATTAGCATCCGGCAAGCATACTAATGCTAATCTCGATGCTATCCATTCTACTGTGACTATTATCAAACCTGATAAGTCAAACAGCTATCTAAATACCGAGCTGAGCACCGACAAGCGCTGGTATAAAAAACTATTGGCTCTACCAGCGTATTATTGGGTGCTCATTACTCAAGTTGCGGTCATCTTGCCCCATGCCGCGCATCTGCCCCTATGGCTGATCGGCTTTGCGCTTATCAGTATTATCGCCCAGATGCCTGCTATAAAAGCCAAATTCAAGCGATCCGTGCAGCGTAAGCGCTTTTATCAAGGCATGCAAATGCTTGGCTTCCTATTAGGACTGCTAGGTCTATGGCTGACTTACAATACTGCTTTTGGCCTCGATATGGGTGTGGCTTTTTTGGTGCTATGTCTGGTCAGTAAGCTGTGGGAGCTGTATAAACGACGTGATGCTTATGTGGTACTTAATCTATCGTTATTTGTGCTGGCAGCACTGTTTTTGATGGATCAAGGTCTGCTAACGACCCTTGAAGTTATCATAGGCGTACTGGCGATCTTGCTGGCTTTTATTGCCCTCAATGATGATAGCAATAGGGTCGGTGATGGTCGCGTGCGTACTCTGGGCGTATTGGCTATTGGCGCTTTACCGCTACTAGTCGTGCTGTTCTTATTCTTTCCGCGTCTGCCGCCATTATGGTCGGTACAGCTGTCAGGGCAAAGCGCGATGACGGGCGTCTCCGATAGTATGTCACCTGGCGACTTTGCCAATTTGGGTCAATCCACTGAGCTGGCTTTTCGAGTTGAATTTGATAATGCGCGCCCCGCTCAAAGCGATCTTTATTGGCGCGGCTTAGTATTTAGTGATTTTGACGGAGTGACGTGGCGGCGCAATTCTCTTAAACAACAGCAGCAATGGCAATGGGAGACCAATCGTCAAAGCCCGCAGTGGCTGATAGATGCCCTAGCTACCGCTGAGGACAAAGACAAGCTTGCACCAAGCACTTATCAGGTGATTTTGGAACCAACACAGCAGCGCTGGTTATTCGGCCTTGATTATCCATTTGCGCAGCGTCAACAGATTAGTATTACTTCAGACTTTACCTTACTAAAAGATCAGCCCGTCACTCAGCAGCTGCGTTATAACGTTCTGCGTTACGCGCCTATGCGCATTGGTCCTACGCTTAACGATGCAGATAGAGCTATCAATTTGGCTATACCTGCGCAGGGCAATCCTAAAGCTCGCGCGCTGGCTCAGCAATTATTTGAGGATTCAGGTTCAGATCCGCAGCGTTACATGGCGGCTATTGAGCGCTGGATTAATCAAACAGAGTTTCGCTATACCTTATCCCCGCCAAAACTCAATCAAAACCGTATCGATGAGTTTTTATTCGATACCAAAGCAGGGTTTTGTGAGCACTATTCGTCAAGCTTTACTTTTATGCTACGAGCGGCTGGTATCCCTGCAAGAGTAGTCGCAGGCTATCAGGGCGGCGAGCTGAGCAATGGCGGTAATGTGTGGGAGGTGCGGCAAATGGACGCCCATGCATGGACTGAGGTGTGGCTTGAGGGTCAAGGCTGGGTACGTATCGATCCGACAGCCTTTGTTGCACCTGAACGCGTCGAGCAGGGTATGGATGCGATAACGCAAGACCAAGGTGCGGCTATGTTCGGGCAAGGCGCTGGCGCGCAGATCAGCTATCAGCAGTACCAGATGCTACAAACGCTGCGCCGTTTATCTGATCAGGCCAGCTACTACTGGCAAAAGGACATCGTCGGCTACGATCAGGACAAGCAAGCAGGATCACTGCTGAAATGGTTTAATATCAGCTCGATAAAGCAGCAATTGCTTTGGCTCGCTAGCACGGCAATTTTAGTAGTGTCACTGTTAGTCCTGATGATTTGGCAGCGTCGTCGCCAGCGCTGGCATCCTGTCGATTTAGTGCTTATCAAACTGTCTAAGCGCATAGCTCGACAGGATCAAGCACTAAGTCATCATGATAGCGAAGGGCAGCTGGCATGGCTTGAGCGACTGGCAATCGCCTCTAGAACAGCTGATAATAGCTCTGAGAGACAGCAAGAGGTCGAGCAGTCTATTGATAGTATCAAATACTATTATCGCCAGCTGCGTTATGGGCGCTTGAGTGCAGTTGATAAAAAAGATGTAGAGTATCAGCAGACCTTTAAAAGATTGAAAGACGAAGTAACGGGGTTCTCATTGCCCTCATAGTTCTCATTTTTTACCGGCTATTAATAGGTGTAATAGGATACCGCGACACTGATGATAAACATTACTAGTGCTTGGCCAGCACCATCCCCAGCTGCCGGACGTAGCATGATGCTAAATGACAGCTTTATGTTAGATGACAGCTTTACGCTGGCTGATGATAACGCTATTGAGCTGCATGATATATCATTAGCAACTTCAAGCGAAGGATTCAATATTCTAAGCTTTGAGGGTGCAGATCAAATCATTAGCCTAGCTGATCTTATCCAACCTGATATCATCGACATTAGCGGTATAGGTGCAAATACCTTGAATGTCGCTGCTAAAGATGTGGACTCTGCTATCTATGTCAGAGGGGATAATGATGATACGGTCAACCTAGAAGGTGACGATTGGTCTACTGTAGGACAAACTACCTCAGGCGCTGATGTATATGATGTATGGCAGTCCATCAATGATACCTCGACGCAGATCTATATTGATACTACTGTGAATGTTATCTAATATCGTCTAATACTGTTTCTAATCTAGTAAAAGCGCCTTCATTATTGGAGGCGTTTTTTTTGTGAGATTTATTAGAGGTGTTAAAAATATAGAAGCTGAGCAACTAAGTAGCCAAGTAGATAAGTAGCTAACTAACACTGGAAACTATAACTTTATAGTAAGTAACTTTGATATCTTGAATCGAGCACACATCCTAAAAAGCATTAAAAAGCATCATATAAAAATAGGCAACGTCGTTTTATCGATCACTTTTCTAACTGATAAATGGGTGTGTATGTCTTTGACGCTAGTCAGCTTATGTAGTTTACGAGTAAACTCTTCATAACCGTTAAGGTCTGGGCTTACCACTTCCAACAAATAATCGTAAGAGCCCGAAACAACATGTCCATTAATCACCTCATCCATCTCAGATAACGCTTGTTCGAACGCGGTAATCGATTCTTCCTGATGATTGCTCAGGCTGACTTCCACAAAAAAGCTCATCGTAATACCAGCTTTAGCTTTGTTTACGTTCGCTTGGTAGCCCTCTATATAAAACTCATCTTCTAAACGTTTCAAGCGTCTGGCACAAGGTGACGCTGACAATCCTATACGCTCGGCTAATTCAGCCGTTGATAAACGTCCTTCTTTCTGAAGTATTTCCAAAATATGACGGTCGATTTTATCCATAAATTACCTCTTTAGCACTTTCAGCTAAAATTTCACAGTTATTTGCTATTATCCATCAATTAACTGTGAAATTGCAATCAATAAATAGAGATAAAGGCGTGGCTTTTGATTGATAATTGGCTTTTAAATATAAGCATAAGCAATCAATATGAATACAGCATTTCAGCCCTCATCACGCAAAAAACCCTTGTTCATAATGTCGCCACTAATGAAAGGCTATGTGGCTATGATTATTGTGTTATTTATCTGGTCAGGCTTTGCCTTGACTGTGCGGGCTGTTGGGGCGTCGTCGTTAAGTATTGCTGATGTCATGCTCATTCGATTTAGCGTGCCCCTGCTTTTATTAACGCCGTGGGTATTGTCTAGCTTACATGAAATCAAAAATATTAAATGGTCTGATATCACGTTTATTATGCTTGGCGGTGTTCCTTTTCTCTTGTTAGCCACTTTTGGCGCGAGCACTGCTCCTGCAGCTTACGTTGGTACTATTTTGACAGGGACGCCAGTATTTTTTGCCGCAATCTTGTCTTTTGTTCTTTTTCGCCAACGGATCTCGCTAAGTAAATTTTTGGCATTTCTTCTTATTCTGTTTGGCATAGCCACTATGATTGTCGGGAATGCAAGGTCAATACCTGACAGTCTTCTATATGGTGCAGCCTTTTTACTGATAGCGAGTCTGGTTTGGGCGGGTTACACTTTAGGCTTAAAGAGTACGAAATTGAGTCCAATAGCTGTTGCTATCGTGCTTTCTTATACTTCATTTTTTGTGACATTGGTGATGGTACTATCTGGTGTTCTGAAGACAAATTTAGGGGTTGTTTCTTTTGACGAGGCTCTACCCTTTATCTTAGTACAAGGGGTTGGCGTTGGCGTTATCTCAACCATTGGATTTTCTTATGCGGTCAATAAACTTGGTTCTATTCGCTCTTTGTTGCTCGGCTCCCTGTCTCCCGGATTAACTGCCTTACTCGCAGCATTGATACTTCATGAAGCCTTATCAATCGCAATGATATGCGGCATAGCGTTGAGCACAATTGGCGTCATTTTATCTAATCGAGTGAAGTAAGTTAAAACCCGTTCTCTTTAAAAATGAGAATAAAATCGAGGTAAAAAGTCACCGAACCAAGCTCTACAAAATATACCTGTTAGTATGGCATTAGCCCACGCATTTACATTCCCAAATTCAATAGACAGAGCTGCGCCATGATTTTTGTGAACCTCTCATTCATACGTAGACGTATCTAAAGAGTTCATTAAAGCAGTCACCACTAAATTGTTTACATTTTTGAGTGAAAAAACCACCTCGTCATAATCTGAAGGTAGCTCCGCAATGGGCACCTTCACAAAACCATCCTTTCTTATTGTGCTTTCGCTCCATGCAAATCCTACTCCTAAGTTTTGGTAAACCGCATCGTAAACACTTTCTTGAGTATTAACGATATATGTAGGGGTTATCTCTAAATTAATTTTTGCTAGTACTTCATTTATGAGTTTTTGAGTGGTGGAGCCGTGCGTGCGGAATATAACGGTTTCCGATGCCAGTTCAGTTAAGCTTATAGACTCTCTTGATGCAAAAGGGTGGTTCGGTGAGCATAAGGCAACAAGCCTTTGGGTAGCACATTTCTTAAACTGTAACCTGTCATCTTTTGGCACATTTGCAAGAATGCCAACATCTACTTGACCGTTAACGACTCTACTGAACGTTTCATAGAAATTACCAAAATAGATTTCAGTCTGTAGCTTGGGATAGCGCTTACTAAACTGCCTGATAATTTCAGTTCCCGGTAATGGGCTGCATAGAGCTACCTTTAATATAGCTGATTCAAAAATCTTACTTCTGTGAATTAGCTGCTCTAGATCCTCTTCAACTGCTCGTATTTTACTCGTCAACGATCCAAGCTCTAAGCAGTAATCTGTTGGCACAAGATGCCTGCCACGCTGCATAAATAGCTTAAACCCAAGGTTGTTTTCAAGCGTAGATAGGGCTTGGCTAATGGCGGATTGAGACACCCCCAAACGTTTAGCTGCTTGCGTGTAATTACCTTCCTCAAGCACAGAGTTTAAGATGTTTAGCTGATTATAGGTATAGGGTTTTTTCATCATATGATCACCATCTTTCGTATCGGTTTCAGAGATTGTCAGGCTTATCCCTGGGGAGTACGAGAAGTTATACACGACAAATAAGACTGAATGATTAAATATATAAGCTAACCTTATATATGACACTAAACTGTCATATTCATCTCTTATAGTAGTCACATGTAAACGATTAAAGCATTGAGCAATTTACCTAAGTGTATTTGTTTGAGCTATAACTCACTGCTAATAGCAGAATATAAGTTTGGGCTGAAAATTATGTTAGAACTAAGAAATGTGACTAAAAAGTATGATGGCAAAGTTATTTTTGAGGACATCTCCTTAAAGGTAAATAAGGGTGAGATTGTTTCAATATTGGGCCCATCTGGCTGTGGGAAAACCACGTTACTGCATATTATTTTAGGTCTAACCGATATTAGTTCTGGTCGACTTGCCTATGATAATGAAGACATCACACGTGTGCCTATGAAGCACAGAGGTTTCAATATTGTATTCCAAGACTATGCTTTGTTTCCTAACTTGAATGTAAAGCAGAATATTGAATATGGGCTACGTAATAGACCTAACGTCAGCACACAAGCGGAGGTTGATGAGCTGGTGGACCTTTTGGAGATTAAGCCGCATTTGAACAAGCGAATCAGCCAGCTCTCTGGTGGGCAAAAGCAGCGTGTTGCATTAGCACGTACTTTAGTGATGAAGCCTAAGATTTTATTATTAGATGAGCCTTTATCTGCCTTAGACGGGGTTATTAAAGAGACCATTAAGGCACGTATTCGCGAGATTGCAGAGCGTTATGAGCTAACCACTTTGATTGTGACACATGACCCTGAAGAAGCGATGACACTCTCTGATCGCATTTTGTTGTTATCAGACGGCAAAGTAGCTCAATATGCTAAACCATCAGAAATCATCAAAAACCCTGCCAATGATTTTGTTAAGAGCTTTATCTTAAATCAGTTAAACATCAAACGTCGTAATATCTTGAGCCTATTTGAAGCGGACAATGCGCCAACTGACCCCTTAGAAAAATACACTCAAATGAGACCTGTGCTAGATGGTAGCTCAGTCACTGAAGATATCAATGCCATAATCCAGCGCACAGCTGCTAAGTCAATTAAAGACACCTCCAAGGGTTAACAAAGGTTAATCGCACTAGGCCAACGCTGGTCTCTCAAAACTTACTTATTTCGCGCGTAGGTCATTATGAAACTTAATAACTCACCGCTAATGAAAGCTTCGTGGCTTTTCATTGGTGCGCTATTTCTCGTCTTTATGTTTGTGCCTTTGGGCAAAATGTTGATGCTGTCATTTGATGTGGCTGATGGGTTAGGTCTAAGCCATTATGTCGATATCCTCAGCAGTAATGACTTTAGACAAGTGATGCTAAATAGTTTTTTTGTCGCCATTGTTAGTGCGATGAGTGCCACCTTTTTGGCATTTATCCTTGCCTATACGGTGCACTGGACTAACTTGCCAAAGGGTTTTAAACAAACCATTAAGCTTGCATCACTGTTCCCTATGCTATTGCCAACAGTGACTTATGGATTTGCCATTATTTACACCTTTGGTAAGCAAGGTCTACTCACTAAGCTGATTGGCTTTCAGTTGTTTGAAGACATATATGGTTTCTATGGCATGTGGCTTGGCTATACTATTTATACCTTGCCAATAGCCTTTTTACTGCTTAACAATACCTTCCAATATTTGGATAAGAAGTTCGTAATCGTATCAGAATTGATGGGCGATTCACGCTTACGCCAGATAGATATGACGGTCATTCGCCCCTTAATTGGTACGTTTGCAGCTGCTATTATTCAATGTTTCTTTTTAGCCTTTACTGATTTTGGTATTCCAGCCTCTATTGGTGGTCAGTACAAGGTTATCGCCACTGAGCTTTATACCCAAATACTGGGTGCATCTCCATCGTTTGAGAAGGGCTCTGTGGTTGCCTTATTTATGCTAATCCCCTCTGTCTTGAGCATTCTACTGCTTTGGTATGTGGCTCGATTTAATGTCAGGTATGACTCAGTAGAGCATTTTGACTTGCCCACCTCTAAAGTCAAAGACAGGATTCTGGGTGTGTTGTCCAGTGGCATTTTGATTTCACTGTTGTTCGTATTTGCTGTGATCTTCATCATTCCATGGATTAAGACATGGCCTTACGAGATGGCGTTTAGTACAGACACCTTCACTAAGGTGATTGAGTCCTCGAACCTAATGCGAGTGTATAAAAACTCACTTATTGTCGCGACACTAACAGCTATTTTTGGCACCATTATTACCTATGTTGCCGCGTTGATATACGAGCGCTCAGGATTATTCAAGATAGGAAAGCTGACGATCGAAAGCTCAGCCTTAGTGACCAACACAGTGCCAGGTATGGTTATTGGTATTGCTTATCTAATGGTTTTCTCAGGCTCATCTATATCTAACACCATCTTTATTATTGTGATTAGTAATATCATTCATTACTTCTCAACACCTTATCTCATGAGCAAAAATGCACTATCAAAAATGAACTTAGGCTGGGAGACTACTGCCTCTTTACTTGGAGACTCATGGCTACAGTCTTTACGCCGAATTGTTGTACCCAACTCAATATTTACACTTATCGAAGTGGCCTCGTACTTCTTTATCAGTGCGATGGTCAGCATCAGTGCAGTGATATTTATTTCAGGTGCAAAGACGATGGTGCTGACTACAAAAATTGTTGAATTACAGCACTTCGCCCGCTTTGATGAGATCTTTATCTTGTCGCTGATGGTGCTACTCACAAATATCACGGCATTAATGTTCTTCGCAGTGGCGCGATACCTTTATACCAGAAGCATCAACGGCACAACAAAAATAAAAGTGAAAAAAACCACAGTGACGACGGTCGCTTAGATATTTCAACACAGTTTAGGCGTTGATGTTACGAGAACTAATTTAACCTTTAATCACTCAAATAATCAGGGAAAACAATGAATTTATTTAAAACGATAATAACGGGATTAACTTGTGGAGTTTTAGTAGCAGGTTGTGGGTCGTCAAGCTCGGGAGATACGGCTGGCGAGGAGGTGATTATTTATAGTAATGCTGATGAAGAGGCAGTCGAGGTTATTCAAGAGGTGCTTGATGAGGCAGGCTTTGAAGGTCAATACATATTTCAATCATTCGGAACAGGTGAGCTGGGTGGACGACTATTAGCAGAAGGAAAAAATATTGAAGCTGATATGGTGACAATGAGCTCGTTTTATATCGAAAGTGCTCAAGCAAAGAACCCAATGTTTAAAGCGTTAGCATTTACGGCAAACCCGCAGATTGCGACGCCTAATTACTATGCACCGATCCTCAGCTTTACGGGTGCCCTCTTACTCAATACCAAAGAGATGGCAGCCAATAATCTCCCCATACCTACCAGTGCCAAAGACTTAGCAAATCCTATTTATAAAAATCAAATTTCTATGGTTGATCCCAATGGCTCATCAACCGGTTGGTTGTTTGTACAGGATATTGCTGCTGAATATGGCACCGATGCTGAAGGTCAACAAATCATGACTGCTATTCGTGAAAATGCAGGACCTAATTTAGAGCTATCTGGCTCTGGTCCTCTTAAAAAGGTAATGGCAGGTGAGGTGCCTATCGGTTTCGGACTACGTCATCAGGCAGTCGCTAATAAAGCAAAAGGTTTACCAATTGATTTTGTGGATCCCAGTGAAGGTAATTACACATTGACTGAATCGGTTGCTGTTATTGATAAAGGAGAGAAAACCAACCCTAAAGCAATGAAAATGGCTGAATTAATTGTCACTAAAGCTCGCCCAGGTTTATTAGAGGTTTATCCAAATATTGTGTATGACGGTGAGACAGTAGCTGCTGAGAATCAGATTGATAATTCTAAGACCTATCCAGAGCCATTAACTGCTGAGCTGTTAGATAAGCACCGTGCTTTTTTCCATGGTGAGTAATTTTAGTTCAATCAAAATAATGCTCATTCATGCTTAGCTATATTAGTTCATAGGTTAAGCAAGTAGAGGGCTAATTAATAAAAATGTATGGGAAGAGCAGATATGACAATGAGCAAAATACTTTCTGATAAAAAATACGATGTCGTCGTCGTAGGTGGGGGCATCGTTGGGCTGGCAAGCGCCTACGCCGCCGTTAAAAAGGGGCTGAGTGTTGCAGTTGTAGAACGCCAGTCTCAGAACAAAGATGCTTCTGTGCGTAATTTTGGATTTGTGACCGTTAGTGGTCAGCGTCGAGGTGAGCATTGGCAACGCGCCATGCACTCGCGTAATATTTGGGCCGAAATTGCGCCAAAAGCAGGTATTCAGGTAGAGCATACCGGTCTGCATATGTTAATGCAGCGACCTGAAGCGGTAGATGTTGCACAAGCTTTTTTAAAGACGGAAATGGGTGAGAAGTGCCGACTACTGACACAGTCTGAAATTGATAAATCCGCGCCTTATCTAAACAAGGGGGAAGGAGTCTTATATAGTCCACATGAGCTCAGAGTAGAATCTAATACTGCAATCGCTAAGCTGGCTCACTGGCTACAAGAGGCGCAGAGTGTGGATTTTTACAACCATACTACGGTGACTTCGGTGGAATTACCGAAAGTGCATACCAGCCGTGGTGTGCTTAACGCTGAGCACTGTGTGGTCTGCCCAGGAGCTGATTTTACTGGCTTATATCCAGAAGCGCTCGCTAAGACCAAAGCTAAAATATGCACGCTAAATATGATGCGAGTCATGCCCAAAAAAGCATTTAAATTAAATGCTGCTGTCATGTCAGATTTGAGCTTTGCCCGTTACGATGGATTTGCTCAGTTACCTGAAGCTAAGGTACTAAAGAGCTTACTTGACGATATTCAAAGTGTAGAGCGTCAAGCAGGCGTTCACCTAATTGTGGTTCAGTCTGAAGATGGTTCACTAATCCTTGGCGATAGTCATGATTATAGTGATAGAGAGCTGCCGTTTAGAGACACTCGAATTGATGAGTTAATCATTAATGAGTTTAAGCAGGTTATGGATATTGGTGAGATAGATATTACTCAGCACTGGTTGGGTGTATATCCAAGTGCAGATGACGTGGTATTTAAGACATCACCTGAAAAAGGTGTGGTGGTCGGTGCAGTCACCAGTGGTACAGGGGCATCAACAGGTTTCGCATTTGGCGAAGAGTTAATTGAATTGGTATTGGAATCAAAGTAATGAATACAGTAAAGAATAATGTAACAAGCAGCAGCTCACATAGTGATAGTTTAAATAGTATTGAAAATAAATTTTTTGATATTAGGCTCTGTGTGTTTGATATGGCTGGCACAACAGTAGATGAAGGTAACTTGGTCTATAAGACCGTATGTAATGCTATCAATGAAGCACTGATGCGCGCTGGCAAGTCAGATAAGCAAGTGAGTCTTGAGTTGTGTTTGGAATATGGTGCAGGGAAAGAAAAACGCAACGCCATCCGTGATATTTTGGACATGCTAGATTTATCTGATGCTGATATTGAATCGTTAACGGATACGGCATTTGCAGCCTTTAAAGTCAATCTTGCAACTGCTTATAGCAAGGAGACCTTATCTGAGTTTGAAGGCATGTCAGCGTTGTTCGAGCAGTTAAAGGCGAGCGGTCGTAATGTAGTATTAAATACAGGATATGATGCTAAGACTGCTAATAAAATTTTGACTATCTTAGGGTGGTCTGTGGGGGATCAAGTAGATGCCCTAATAACAGCAGATGATGTAAACAATGGGCGCCCAGCTCCTGATATGATTACTCTTGCGATGAAACAGTTCAATGTTGATAACGCACAGCAGGTGTTAAAAGCGGGAGATAGTGGTATCGATATTGAGGAAGGTAAGAATGCAGGATGTGGGCTGGTTTTAGGTGTGCTATCTGGTGCACAAAACGAGCAGCAGCTAGTGAAATATTCACCTGATGCGATTTTAGATAAGCTGACTGATTTAAAGGCGCTTATTTAACTCAAAGCTAGATCTAAGCTTCAATATACAAAACAGGATGGTAGAGCCATAAAAGTCATGACTTTTATGGCTTTTTTAACTTGGAGGGATTGTTCCAGATTCTGTGTAATTGTTGTTTAGATTAAAGGCTTACTATAGTTAATCTTATATAAAATCGATACAATCCTATTAACAACCACATTTAATGAAATAAACGATGACCTATTCAATCGACTTTCGCAAACAAGTGTTACGAAGCATTAAAGACGGGATGACGATTCGAGAAGCCGCTAACTTTTATCAGCTTAGTACAAGCTCTATTCACAGCTGGCAGCAGAGCTTAACTCCTAAAACAGCCAGAAATAAAGCACCGACTAAAATATCAAATGAAGCCTTATTGAAAGATGTTGAGCAGCATCCAGACGATTATATGTACGAGCGAGCACAGCGTTTAGGTTGTAGCAAGTCAGGTATAGAAGCCGCATTAAAACGCCTTAGCATCAGTCAAAAAAAAGACACTAGACCACCCGAAATCTTGTCCAATAAAAAGAGCTGAGTATCACAGTAGGCTTGATAGCTTTAAGCAGCAAGGCTATCCCATTATTTATATGGATGAAAGCGGCTTTGAGGCTGAAACCATCAGACCTTGCGGCTATGCACCGATAGGTAAACCTTGCATTGATCGCTACAACTGGCAAGCAAAAAAGCGTACGAATGTCATTGGTGCTCTGTATGAAAAGATGCTGTTTGCGCTTGATTACTTTGAGCAGAATATCAATGGGAATATATTTTACAACTGGTGCAAGTTCACGCTTATTCCAAGTCTTAAGAGCAAGTGCGTGATTGTCATGGATAACGCTAGGTTCCATAAAAATAAACGCATTCAAAAGTTACTCAATAGATAGGGTTATCGCATTATATGGCTGCCACCCTACAGTCCTGATTTAAACCCTATCGAGAAAAAGTGGGCACAGGCAAAATTTCTGCGTCAAGGCTGGATAGAGAATAATCTACCTAAACTACTTCATAATATGGGCTGTATCGATTTTATAAAGACTTAACTATATACGTGGTAACTTTAGAGATCGTCAAAACACCCGAGATCGAGGATGAGTTATTGAATAATGAACAAGTGCGTTCTTCAGTAGCGCGAAATTTAGGGGTAGAAAAGTGCGGTATGCCAATTGCTACTGGTCAGATTAATTGGCGATTACGACTAAGTGTTCTACAGACACCGCACTACGAGATATCAATTTCCGTAGAAATACAGTAGCTGTTATTCGATTTGTTATTTCATAGAGATTAACTAAACGTATAGCATGTAGGTTTTAGAAAAGCGATAATGTGGCTTGTAGAGGTTTTGTAGCTTCTGTTTGGCTAAATTACTAAGACTCAGTATAGCTGTTAAGTTTATTCAATAACTCCGATAGCCGTCACCTCGTCACGGTCTACCTAAACCTGATGAGTACTAACCACCACCTTGCTGTTCTCAAGCGCTACTTGATATGTATTGAGTTTGACACTCTCATCATCCAAGCAGTACCCAGTAACTAAATTAAAGCGCTGCTTGTAAATGGGCGAGGCGACATAAAGCACTTCTTCAGTGCCTCCGATATCATCTACGATAGTAGTGCCACCAATCAAACCGCGAGAGAGTACATTGGCTTGACTAAAGGGATCGAAATTATCAAGGGCAAATAGGTGATTATGCTTGGTGCGAAAAATAGCGATTTGCTTACCATCTATTAGCGCGCAAACGCCAGTTTCATGGAGAATGTCTTGCAGTTGGCAAACGGTGTGCTGAGTCATGGGGTGTCCTTAGTATTTAACGAGTAGCAAATAAAACTTCAAACACAGCTATCTATAAAAGGGGTTAGCGCTGTGTTTGAAGAAAGCAGTAAAGTATTTATGCCAACTCAGTCACTTGGATTTTGGCTTTTTCAGCGTCCGTCGCTGGGCGAATCTGATTGCGCTCGCTGACAAAGATGACGTTATCATCGCCTTGCTCACTGTTCACAAAATGACGGAAGCGTTTAAGCTTTTCGCTATCAGTAATAGTGGCTTTCCACTCACAGACATAGTTATCGACCAGCAGCTGCATTTGTGCCTCAAGCTCATCTGCGATACCTAAGGTGTCGTCAATAATGACCGCTTGTAGATACTCAAGTCCACCATCCAAGCTCTCACGCCACTTTGAGGTACGCTGTAGCTTATCGGCGGTTTTGATATAGAACATAATAATACGGTCGATATACTTGACCATCGTTTCAGTATCAAGGTCGGTTGCGAACAGCTCGCCATGGCGCGGAGTAATGCCGCCGTTACCACCGACGAATAAGTTCCAGCCATTCTCGGTTGCGATCATGCCAAAGTCCTTACTTTGCGCCTCAGCACACTCGCGCATGCATCCTGATACGCCCATCTTGATCTTATGCGGTGAGCGTACGCCTTTGTAGCGATCCTCTAATCTAATCGCCAGACCCATACTGTCATCCACTCCGTATCGACACCAGTCGTTACCCACACAAGACTTGACCGTACGCAGCGACTTGCCGTAGGCATGACCTGTCTCAAAACCAGCGTCTACCAGTTGCGTCCAGATATCGGGCAGTTGCTCCATACGCGCCCCAAATAAATCGACTCGTTGACCGCCAGTGATCTTGGTGTATAGATTGAATTCTTTAGCGACTTGTCCTAGTACGATGAGCTTGTCTGCGGTGATCTCGCCACCCGGTACACGAGGTACGACCGAATAAGTACCATCCTTTTGAATATTGCCTAGATAGTAATCATTACTGTCTTGTAGCGGTGTCAGCTCAGGTTTGAGCACGTAGTCATTCCAGCACGATGACAGGATAGAGGCGACGGTCGGTTTGCAAATCTCACAACCATGACCACTACCATGTTCGGTGAGTAGCGCATCAAAGGTTCTGATACCGTGCACGCGAATCAAGCTATAAAGTTCTTGACGAGAGTAGGCAAAATGCTCGCACAAATTGTTATTGACCTCAAAGCCCAATGTAGTCAGCTGATAGCTTAAGGTGTCCTTGACCATGGGCGCACAGCCGCCACAGCCAGTACCTGCGCTTGTCACCGCTTTTACATCAGCAATAGAGTAGGCGCCATTTTCGACTGCGGCGCAGATAGTGCCTTTGGTGACGTTATAGCAAGAGCAAATCATGGCGGTATCTGGTAGATTATCGATGCCCATGACGGGCTTTTCGACATTAGGTAAGATTAGACTCTCAGGATGCGCAGGCAAGTCAATATCATTGAGATACAGCTGTAATAAGTTATTGTAGTCTTCGGTATCGCCGACCAGTACCGCACCAAGCAAGCGCTTGTTATCAGATGTCGTTACTAACTTCTTGTAGATACCTTCGGCAGGATTCTGATACAGATAACTCAGTCCACCCTCAGTCGTACCGTGGGCATCACCGATACTACCGACGTCTACGCCCATGAGCTTGAGCTTGGTACTCATATCAGCACCAGCAAATATTTGCTCGCTATCACCTGCAATTTGCGCCGCGCAAATGCTCGCCATACTATAGCCTGGCGCAACCAAACCAAATACCTTGTTGTCCCATACCGCACACTCGCCAATGGCGTAGACGTGATCAGCGTTAGTACGGCAGTGCTCATCGATCAAAATCCCGCCACGACTGCCCATCTCAATACCGCACTCAGGATTGCTTTTGATAATGCCATCTTGCGGTCGAATACCGGCACTGAACACAATCATATCGGTGTCGAGCGACGTATTATCCGCAAACTGCATGGTCAAATAGCACTCCTCATCGCTCGCGCCATTTGGATTGGATATAATCTCTTTGGTGTTTTTACCTGTCAAGACAGTAACGCCCAGTGCCTCTATTTTGCGTTTTAAGATCTCACCGCCAGCCACATCAAGCTGAACACCCATGAGTTGCGGCGCAAATTCGACCACATAAGTCTCAAGCCCTAGGGTCACGAGTGCTTTTGCCGCCTCAAGTCCCAGCAGACCACCACCGACCACCACGCCTTTTTTTACCTTAGGTAATTCGGCAATACCCAAAATCTCATCCAAATCAGCAATGGTGCGATATACGTGACAGTGCGGATGCTCGCGACCAGGAATCGGCGGCACAAAGGGGTAGGAGCCTGTTGCCAAAACCAGCTCGCTATAGTGAATCTGCTCGCCTGCTTCTGTGGTGATGGATTGAGTCGTCGAATCGATATCTATAATGCGCTGATTAAGATGCAAGTTCACCTTTGAGGATTCGTAAACGTTGAGATCGACAAGGTTGAGCTTACTGGCATCTTTGTGCTCAAAATAGCTGGATAGATAAACGCGATCATAAGCAGGGCGATCCTCTTCAGCGAAAACATGAATCTCAAACTGCTCATGGAGCCCTTGCTCAATGGCGCGCTCAACGAAATGATGTCCGACCATACCATTGCCAATTACTACTAAGTTGCCTTTGCTACTTGTATTCATTGTAGTGCTACTCATGCGTCTGTCCTTTTAAAAGGGGGATTGACTGAATGCTCTGTATAAACACGGGATTTGCTTACACTCGATAATGACTATGCTCAATATGGCTCAACATAGCTCAAGATGTTTTAGGAGCTTTTATTGGCGACATCACCCAAAAAAGCATTCAGATACCTACTGTTAATAAGACTTCAATAATCGTGCCAAGCACAAATGTAAGTTGCCATATCTATAGGGTTTTTACTGACAGAAGTGCAGGGTTGCATCAGACCTTATAAAGGTATTGGACACACAGGAGCACAATTATCAAAGATGACTAATCGTAGAGCGATAAGCAGATGTTTTATTTTTAAGTCAAGTTTGATTGCACCAAATTAGATGCACCGCGCACCAAATTAGTGTTCATTGCAATTATTAATGCACAGTGAAAGCTCTAACAAGGTCGGGTCAGTACTATCAATATTTATATAGTATTAGCTATTCATCACAACGGTTGTGCCTTATAGAACAACGTGTAACTACTATATTAGTAGGCTAATATTCACTTTTTTATAGGTTTATATAAAGACAACTGGCATAGCCATTGCACCGCGTTTAGGGTCTAAACCGATAAGTTCTTTAAACTTAACTTGTTACCTTTATTTAAAAATAATCCCAAAGTTAGCCCTTTAAGGAAGCTACCTATGTCATCATCAAGCCCCGCTACCCCTACCAAAGATAAGCTGAATGTCTTATCGTTTGCGGGTAAAAATAAAATCCTTCACTTAGGTTGGATGGCATTTTTTCTCACCTTTTTTGTATGGTTCAACCATGCGCCGTTCCTATCAGCGATTGGCGAGACCCTTAATCTAACCAAAGATCAAGTCAAAACCTTACTCATTCTAAACGTCGCACTGACCATTCCGGCTCGCGTCATCATCGGGATGCTCACTGACCGCTTCGGTCCGCGCATTGTTTATACCGCAATCTTGTCGATTGGTGCGATTCCCTGTTTTACCTTTGCGTTCGCTCAAGATTACAACACTTTAGCCTTATCCCGTTTCTTATTAGGCTTTGTAGGTGCAGGCTTCGTGGTCGGTATTCGCTTGATGAGTGATTGGTTTCCGACCAATGAGCTAGGGACTGCCGAGGGTATTTATGGCGGCTGGGGCAACTTCGGTTCAGCAGCAGCGGCACTATTACTACCTACCGTCGCTATCATTGCAGCAGCTATATTCGGTGGTGATGAAGGCTGGCGTTATGCGACAGCGATGTCGGGTGTCGTAATGGCGCTTTATAGTATTATTTTTTATAGAATGGCACGTAACACCCCTAAAGGCGCAACTTACTTTAAGCCTAAGAAGTCTGGCGCGATGATGGTGACCTCATCAGGGGATTTTTGGCTGATGATGGCATTCAAATTGCCAATGTACTTGGCGTTGGCACTGTTAGCATGGAAATTATCGCCATCAGGTGTCAGCTTGATTAGCCAATCGAGTGTTACGTTGGTCTACATTGGCCTAGCGCTCTTGTATGTCTACGAGTTCGTTAGCAGCTACCGCTTTAATAAAGAGGTGTTTACCACGCCTGTGCCTGAAGCGCATCGTTATGATTTCAAGCAAGTCGGTATTTTGAATATTTTATACTTTGCTACTTTTGGCTCAGAGCTTGCGGTTGTCTCTATGTTGCCACTGTTTTATCAAGAGACCTTTAGTTTATCGATTGTCATGGCAGGTGTATTGGCATCTAGCTATGCCTTTATGAATCTAATGTCACGTCCTGGTGGCGGCTGGTTAAGTGATAAATTCGGTCGTAAAATTACTTTGTTAATTCTAACGGCAGGTCTAGCCGTCGGTTATGTATTAATGGGCTTTCTTGATTCAACATGGCCATTAGCTTTAGCATTATTAATTACTATGTTTTGCTCGTTTTTTGTCCAAGCAGGCGAAGGTGCGGTCTTTGCTGTGATTCCATTGATTAAGCGCAGTATGACGGGACAGTTTGCAGGTATGACAGGGGCATATGGTAACGTCGGTTCCGTCGTTTATCTTACGGTGCTGAGTCTCGTCTCTTATCAAGTGTTTTTCTTTGTCATTGCCGCAACAGCAGTTGTTGGGTTCTTTGCTTTATTTTTACTCAAAGAGCCAGAAGGCGTCATTATCGAAGAGATGCCAGATGGCACGTTTGCTGAGATTCAAGTGAGTCATAAATAACGCCAAAGAACTAAAAAACCAAATAGGAATGACTTTGAATACTACTCAAAAAGCCAGTCAAAAAGCCAGTCAAAGTGCTAATGAGCAAGACACTCATAATAATCAGCCAGACGATTGCACTGTGAGTGCTCAAATAAGCACTGATGCTGAATCTAGCACTGAGTCTGGCGGTCAGTCATTCTTACTTTCATCACCAAAATTGTCATCTACAACATCCAATCACTCTAAGGCAGATCATGCCTTGTGGTGGCTTGATTTTTGTACGATGAAAGGGCGTAAAGCACAAAACCAAGATAGTCTTTTGATAACCACTTGTTTGCCGTATCATTTTTTAGATAAAACATTAGATAGCACGAACGAGTCCAACTATTTTGAAGCGATAACAACACCTCCTGCGCCCTTGCTAGTGCTTATGGCAGATGGGGTAAGCGCTTGTCAGTTTCCAAAGCAAGCCAGTCAACTGGTTATTAATACCGTCGCTGACAAGATCACGTTAGCCTTGTCAAAATTGGCCCGAATACAATATGAGTCGCCAGAGCGCTCTGATACTGACAATCAAAAACAGAAACAGACCCAAATCAATAACAAGAATCATCAAGCTTTAATAACGGGCTTTGACGACGATCAAATCGCTAGTCTCATCAAGATCGCGGTCAATAAGGCTAATGATACCCTGTGCATCCCGCAAGCCTATCAGCGCGTACCGCCTCTGTTGTCCACGCTATCAGGGTTGCTATGTATTGGCGATCGTATTCATCTGTTTCATACGGGGGATTCACGTATTTACCGTATCGGGATAGATAGTTTGACGGTACTGAGTGAAGATCATCGTATCCATCGCGGTCAAGACAAAGGAGCGCTTTCTGCGGCGATTGGGGCAGATACGCAATTGGATCTGCAGCAGTCGGTGTTTACGCTACATCAAGACGAATCTTTAGCCATTATGACTGATGGCGTGTATGAGCATATCGATGCCACCGAGCTACAGTTTGAGCTGTGTGCCGCAGCTACCAGCATGTTTGAATCAGTCGCTGCCGAGCATAAGTTACCCATTGGGTTTAACGCCAGTCAGACTATCTGCGAACATGCTTTTGCTGAGGGTAGTCATGACAACTTGAGCATGATGATGCTTAGCATGGATGCAGCGCCACGCCAATCTAGTCAAGCACGTGCTTTGGGTAGCTCAGATCATTTGGATAGCCCAGACCAAAGTAATAGCGATAGCGATATGCCTCGTTATCGGCTACCGACAGGCTTAGAAGTCGGTGATAGTATCGACGGGTTTACGGTGATGACTATTATCGCGCGTACGGCTCGCAGTGATGTGTATTTGGTACAAGATGAGCACAAAAACGACTTTGTTTTAAAGTCGCCTAGCCTTGATACTATCGATGATGGTCATTATTTGCGTGATTTCTTGAAAGAGCGCAAGATTGGCCTTAGTCTCTCAAAACATCGACGCGCAGGCGAGTCCGCTTTTAATCAAGCCGATCCTAATCGGTTACACGCGGCAGCCCCAAACGGTAGCAGCCCCCAAAGTCAAAGTATAGGTTCTGGACTCAGTGCATCAGGACTGCTGCGTTACTATCCTGTACCTGCCAGCACCACCTATTTGTATCATCTAACGGAATATATTGAGGGCGAGAGCTTACGCGATTTTATTGAACGTAATGCGCCGTGTGATGTCTGGCAAACCTATGATCTACTCACCAAGATCGGTATGGCGGTGCGCGTGATGCACCGCCATTACCTGCTGCATCAAGACATCAAACCTGAAAACGTGCTCTTAACCCAAGCAGGCGCGGTCAAGCTGATTGACTTTGGCTCGGCAAGCTCATCCATTCTAAAAGACAGTACGCGCCCGCCTAATGGCGACTTGCACTACGCTGCACCAGAGTATTACACCGATGCACCAAAAGGTGTGCATTCAGATCTTTTTTCAATCGCGGTGATCGGCTATGAGCTGCTGACAGGACAGCTACCATTTGGCACGCAAGATCTGATGAATCCGCAGCACGCTCTAGTGATGCCCGCCCAGCCGCTACGCCAAAATAATATACCCGCTATCAGTCAGCAGGCACTTATGCGGGCGCTACACTCCAATACCAATGCGCGTTATCAAGCCATCGGTGAGTTCTTACAAGACTTCAACCCTGATAATAGGGCAAACAGTCGTGACCCTGAACCGCTTATTCAGCGCAATCCATTACTGGTATGGCATAGCATTTGCTTTATACAGTTTGTCGTCATTGTCTTATTGTTGTGGGCTTATCTGGCATAAGTGCCTACGCTCAAAACATACATTATCAATGACAGATCACTATTTATTTTACGCTGCACCACGCGGCTAAGGATACTCTCTATGTCGCTTCATAAATCAAACACAGGCGCACCATACGATAGTCATTTAACAGACACTTGTGTCTCTCAAACAGCTGATAATGACAGCCCTAATGATAACGCTGGTATTGTCATCATTGGGGCTGGTATGGCAGGCAGCCGTTTTGCTATTGAGCTGGCACGGGCGCAGCAGCTAAATGATGCTGACGCCCATCCAACAATTACCTTGATTAGTAAAGAGAGCCACGTGGGCTACAACCGCATTATGTTATCGCCTGTACTGGCAGGAGATACCGCGTTTGATGATACTTATTTATATGACCAATCAGACTACGAGCAGTTGGGTATTAGGGTGCTGGCTGGGGTTAGCGTGGATACGATAGATACCAATCAGCAGTGTATTGAGCTTGATAACGGGCAGACGCTACACTATACCAAAGTAGTGATCGCTACAGGATCAACGGCTCGCGTGATACCGTTTCCCAATCATAAGGCTAAAGGGGTACATGTCTTTCGAGATTCTATGGATGTCAGCACATTGACTGAATACGCTCGTCAAGGCAAAACGGGACTCGTGATTGGCGGCGGGGTATTAGGACTGGAGGCGGCGTGTGCTCTAGCAGGACAAGGGGCGAGCATGACGGTCATTCATGTGGACGCTTACGTACTCAACACCCAGCTGGATCTACCTGCCGCAGAGTTGCTACAAGCTGAGCTGAGTCGCCGCAACGTTGGGCTTGAGGTGTCTGCCAATACCGAAGCGATTGTCATCAATGAGACCGGCGAGGTGTGCGGATTATCTCTAAAAGACGGGCGCACCTTAGCTGCTGATTTTATTGTCATGGCAGTCGGCGTGATGCCTAATACGGCGCTAGCCAAAGACAGCGGTCTTGAGGTTAATCGCGGTATTATCGTTGACAACTGTATGCATACCAGTTGCCCGCATGTCTATGCAATCGGCGAGTGTGTGGAGCTTGATGGCGAGCTGTTTGGGATGGTCGCGCCCGTCAATCAGCAAGTCGATACACTCGTGACCGTGCTAAGAGATACCGTCATACCAGATCCTGCTATTGTATCGAATGCACCCTCACAAGAGCACTGGCAACCCTTCGTCAGCAAACCTTTATCATTAAAATTAAAAGTATCTGGCGTGGCAGCATTCTCAGCGGGTGAAATCGCCTTTGACGATAGCACGGCTGAGCACATCGATACTTTGGTTTATCGTCAGCCTGCCCTCAACCACTATCACTGTCTCTACCTAAGAGATAATAAGATCGTCGGCGCAGTGCTATACGGTGACGTCAATGAAGGTAGCTTCTATAGTCAGCTAATTATGGATAATGTCGATATCACTCCTATAAAAGATAACTTGCTTTTTGGCGCGGCTTATTGCGATTTGGAAAACTTAAATTTAAGCACTACGCAAAAGAGTACGACAAGTGATGATAAAAACAATAGCAAAGTATGTGATCTAGTAGAGGAAGCCTCATGAATGATACCCTCATCGAAAAACCCCTAGAAATCCTTAAAGATACTCAAAATATGACAAGCCAAGTTATTGCGACACAGGACATAAGCGCGACTCAGACGAATCCGCTAGAGGCTTTGAATGAAAATTTAGCAACGACTATTCGCACCACATGTCCTTATTGCGGTGTTGGTTGCGGAGTCTTAGCTCGTGTCGATACAACGGGTCATATCAGTGTAACAGGCGATCCTGAGCATCCTGCCAACTTTGGTAAACTGTGCTCAAAAGGTAGTGCGCTCGCGCAAACCTTGGGCGCCGCGCGCCGATTGACCCAGCCTTACTATCAAAACAAGCTAGCAGCTATAGAGCAGCAGCAGCCGATGCTAATAGAGCCATTAGAGATACCTTCTGACAATAGCGCTGTAGAGGTGTCAGCTACCAAACCGCGCATTACAAATACCGACTGGGATACTGTGTTAGGAGATATCGCTCATCGCCTGAACGACACCATCGACAAACACGGCCCAGATAGCATCATGCTGTATGTTTCAGGGCAGCTATTGACCGAAGACTACTATGTGGCCAATAAATTCGTTAAAGGCTTTATTGGGAATAATAATATCGATTCCAACTCTCGACTGTGTATGTCATCAGCGGTGGCAGGGCACAAACGGGCATTTGGCGCAGACTTAGTACCGGGCAATTATGAGGATTTGGAGGCTTGTGACTTATTGGTGCTCGTCGGCTCAAACATGGCGTGGTGTCATCCTATTTTGTTTGGACGCTTTTTAGCCGCCAAAAAAGCCGATCCTAATAAAAAGCTCATCGTCATTGACCCGCGCCGTACCGACTCCTGTGAATTTGCCGATTTGCACTTGCCGATTGCTGCTGGCACGGACACCCATTTATACAATGGTCTATTGCATTATCTAGCGCAGCAAGGGTGCCAAGATGACGAATACGTCGAACAAAGCTTAGGTATAGCTGACGCTTTGAGCGCGGCTAACCCATGGAGTATTGATAAGGTGGCGAGCGCTTGCCAAGTGCCTGCCGAGAGTATTCGCCAGTTTTATGATTCGGTTGCGACTACTGATAAAACAGTGACCGCCTTTAGTATGGGCGTGAATCAATCCAAAAGTGGCACTGATAAAGTCAACGCTATCATCAATACGCATCTATTCACTGGTCGCGTGGGTAAAGTCGGCGCCAGTCCGTTTTCGCTCACAGGTCAGCCTAATGCCATGGGCGGACGAGAAGTTGGGGCGCTTGCGAATTTATTGGCGGCGCACTTAGACTTGGATAATGCCGATCATCGGCAACTGGTCGCTGACTTTTGGCAGTCGCCTCAGGCTATCACTCCAAAAGTTGGTGTCAAAGCTTGTGATGCTGCGGATGCGATCTTGGATGGTCGTATCAAAGCCATTTGGATCATGGCGACCAATCCTGTGGTCAGCTTGCCAGAGGCGGATAAGTTCCGAAAAGCGCTCGCGCACTGCGATTTGGTCATAGTGTCTGACTGCTCAGTGGACAGTGATACGGTGCACTGCGCAGATATCGTCTTGCCCGCGCAAGGATGGGGCGAAAAATCTGGTACCGTCACCAACTCTGAGCGACGTATCTCTCGTCAGCGCCCTTTGATGCCTGCGACAGGGGTTGCAAAACCTGACTGGTGGATACTGTCACAAGTCGCCACACGCATGGGGTTTTCAGGGTTTAACTATCAAGATCCTAGCGAGATATTCAATGAGCATGTGGCATTGACAGCTTATCGCAATGACGGCTATCAAGAACAAGGTACAAGCGCTACTGTATCTACTAATAATCAACCTCGTTTTCTTAACCTTGCGAACGATTTGACCGCATTTACTACCGATATAAAAGAGAGTAATCAACCTAGTCATACAGCCCCGATGGGTGCGCTGAGCGTTAAGGACTATGATGAGTTGCTGCCCTTTCAATGGGGTGGCACGCGTATCTCGATGATTAATACCGCAGATGATTCAACCGATAATTCCTCTGAACAAACTAACTCTTGCACTAAAGCTCAACTGATAGCGATTACGCCCGCTGATGATGCCAGTCTACCTAATTTGCATCAGCTTAGAGAGCCGCGCAACCAGCGCTATAAAGAGGATTATAATAGTGTAAATCAGCAACCGCTCAATCAGCCTGCTATTGATTTACGCCTCATCACTGGCAGACTACGTGATCAGTGGCATACGATGACGCGTACTGGCCTTGCCCCGCAGCTCAATCAACACCAATCCGTACCAACCGTCACCATACATCCTGATGATGCACAGCGATTAAATTTATCGAATGATGATTTTGTACAGCTCTACCGCAAGTATGACAATAGCGTGCCAGCTACTAACAATGCCAATAACGATGCGACTGCTGCGACTGATAAGGCATCTTTTGCTAATGAGGCAGCAACCAGTCAAGTGCTGGTACAAGTGTCGATTAGTGATGCGATGCGCGCGGGCGATGCCTTTATGCCGATGCACTGGAGCAATGCTTTTGCCAGCTTTGCTCGTATGGGTACACTGGTACCAACCGTAGTGGACCCGCATTCAGGACAGCCTGAGCTCAAAAACTCCGCCATTAGTATCATCCCAGTGCCGATGCAAGCTTTTGGCAAGATTTTGGTGCATCCTGACTGGCAAGACGCCGTTATAGTGCAGCTACGTACTATTTTGGCTAGTTTTGATGCCCAATTTAATCAGCCTTTATCAAGTCAGCCTCCCGCACTCACTTGGAATCTAAGCCATCAAACCAACAGCGTGTTGTTTCATATTGCAAGCCCGATGGCTCAGAGTAGCGACATACTATGCGACCCCGAATTTTGGCAGCAGTTTGTAGCGTCTATGCAAATGCCTTCTAACTCATTATCAAAATCATCACTTAATCCATCATCAAACGCACTGCCACAAGCAGGGATCAACACCGCATTTACGATTGATAAATCGCACAATCAATTGCGCTTTATTGTGACTCAATCGGACTACAGTACAGCAGTAGATCAGTCTGCCACAGACAGCATGGCGACTGAGGTTGATCCGTCTGAGCAACTCATGATGGCTGTGTATCTAGCACCAATACCACAGTCATTGCCTAGCGTCCATTGGCTTGATAGCTGTTTTGCTGATACTACTCAGATACCGAAAGAGCAGCGCTATAAATGGCTATTAGCAGGGCGTCCTGCCAGCGGTTATATCGATCCCGGTAAGCTAGTCTGCTCGTGTATGGCGGTTGGAGAGAATATCATTATTAATGCGATTACCAAACATGATTGCACGAGTGCTGTAGCGGTTGGCAAACAGTGCCGAGCAGGTACCAATTGCGGCTCTTGTGTCGGTCAGATTAATGAATTGATTGCGCAACACGCGCCGCTTGCAGAGACTTAAACAAGTACATGGCACATCGCTTGCAGCTTATAGCGAGCTATCATTCAAAGGTAGTCACCGCTTAAACGACTTGTATCGAATCGTCTAACGGATAAATGTCTACTTTTCTATATTTATGCTGTTTTTAGGAGCTATCGCCATGACCCATTCCTCTGAATTTATGCCAAGCCATACCACTTATGATTTAACGAATCAAAGTTGTGCGCAAAATGCCAAGTCATCCGATAGACGCAGCCGCACAAGTACAGGCATAGTCTATTTGGTAGGTGCAGGCGCAGGTGATCCTGAGCTATTGACGCTCAAAGCATTGCGAGTGATGCAGCGTGCTGATGTCGTGCTCTATGACAGCTTAGTATCGCAAGATATCCTGGATATGTGCGCGATAACAGCCGAAAAAATATTCGTCGGTAAACGCCGTGCCAATCATGCGCTGCCGCAAGAGAACATCAATGAGCTCCTCGTAAAACATGCGCAGGCAGGCAAAACAGTGGTCAGACTAAAGGGCGGTGATCCTTTTATCTTTGGGCGCGGCGGCGAAGAGCTTCAAGAAGTCGTGCGTCATGGTATCTACTTTGAGTCAATCCCTGGGGTGACCGCAGCGAGTGCAGCGTCTAATCGAGCAGGTATTCCCTTGACGCATCGCGATCATGCGCAGTCCGTCAAGTTTGTGACCGCTTGCAAAAAGCTTGGCGCGCCCAACGATGACTATGCCGAACTGCTCGATACCACGCAGACAGTTGTGTTCTATATGGGATTACATCGATTGGAGGAGATGACACAAGGGCTTATAGAGGCAGGACGCGCTAGTGATACGCCATTTGCGGTTATCAGTCATGCCAGCTTACCCACACAGCAAGTGCTCATCGGCACACTTGATAGTATTGCTGATCAGCAAGCGACTGCGAACCTACCAACACCTGCATTACTGATTATGGGCGATGTGGTCAGCTTGCATAGCGAATTTGCAGATTATAACCTTGGGGGGTTGGGTAAAAAGGTGTTTTCTAATGTTGAAAAATCGATGACGACTAAAGGAGTGGTATCCGGTTTTGAAAGTGCTGTTTTATAGAATACCTATTATAAAACTTATGATGTATAGATAAACGGTGTTTCATTTTACGAAGTAAAATTGAGAGAAAAGCATGACATTAACATTAACTGTTGGTATTTTACTCTTTAACGAAGAGAGCATCACAAACTCTGTGTAACTGCCATTTAGATTAAATGCTTACTAATACGGTCATCAAACATAGCCATAAAACGATTAAGAGCAGCCGTCTAGTTACGAACCGGCTTTGACCACTTTCTGAAGGCCTATTGGGTTGATAGATAGACCACCTTGAATGCTGCTTGATCAAATGAGAATATTTTACGCTTTTCTGGCTTTTCATGCTTGGAGTAGCCTGACCCTTGCTGTCAATCCCGTAGAATCAAACTTGGGAGATTTTAGTTACGCAGCTTGACGATAATGATCAAACCACACCTGTCTTGGCGATTTATAGCCCAAGCCCTTTTGAATCCTAGTCTGGTTGTAATATAGCTCGATATATCTAATGATATCGGTAATGGCAGCAAATCTGGTCTCATAGTCTTAATGATATACCAGCTCATTCTTCAACACGCCCCAAAAGCTTTTTATTGGTGCATTGCCATAGCAATTACCTTTGCCACTCATTGAGCCTGTAAACAGATGCTGTTTAATGATCTTGTGGTAGGCATGGCTACATACTGACTGCCTCTATCAGAATGCACAATTAGCCCTTGGCTTGGACGTCTGTTCTTGATGGCCATGTTCAATGCCTTACAGACTAAATCTGCGGTCATGCGCTTATTTGTGGCGTAGCCAACCAGCTCTTTAGTATATAAGTCCTTGACCCCTGCTAAATACAGCCAGCCTTCATGGATCCAGATATAGGTGATGTCACTGACCCAAGACTCATTAGGACGCTTAGCATCAAACTGCTGATCCAACACGTTTGGATAAACCATTTTATTATGGTTTGAGTCCGTAGTGACTTTAAAGCGTTTGTGGCGACGACATTTGATATCATACTCTTCTTTGATGCGTCGAACCATGTACAAGCTAATGTCATGGCCTTGCTCAGTCAGCTTTGCATGCAGTCGCTCGTAACCGTAGTGCTCTTTAGTTTCACTGTGAGTAGCTCTGACAAGTAGTTCACAATAGTTACGATATATCTGCTGGTCGCTGATGTCACGACCCAGCCAGTCATAGTAGCTAGAACGCTCAATCCTTAATACACGGCACATAGAGACGATACTAAAGACCTGTCTATTAGTTTTTATAAAGGCGTACTTCGCTAACTGTTTTTCGCAAAGTACGCCGTCGCCTTTTTTAGGATCTCTCGTTCCTCTTCGGCTACTTTAAGCTGTCGTTTGAGCTGCTTTATTTCCTGAAGAGCCGTCATAAGATCAGGATCATATTGAGCTGTTCCTGCAAGTTTGCCTTGATTGGCTTTATTATTCCAATTAGATAAGGTCTGCATGGCGATGCCAAGCTGCTTTGCAGTCGCTGAAATATTGCCATTATTATCTGATATCTTTTTGACAGCTTCGGCTTTGAATTCTTCACTATAGGTTCTAATTTTCTTGACCATGATAAACTCCGATTAATACGCTTAGTTTAACAAGTTTATCTCTACGGTTTCTTCAGCATAGCTCAACCTTATCAAGCAAGGTTTAAATATAATTGATGGTTATAGCAAGAATCCTGATGGACAATGTCAAGAAGACAGCTTCTTTGCTTATCCAGTTGACAAAAATACTAGCTTAAGTTTGTATCATCTTTTAAAAAAGAATGCTGTGGTTTGTATTATCCCAGACGGTCTGCCTGAGCTTTTATTTAACCCAGACTTTGTTTAAAAAACATAAAGTTAGAGTAGATGTCGAAAGTGCTATTCTGAAAGAAAGGAAAAATAGTGAGAAGGCACAATTTAGGTACATACATTTTCTGATGACGTCTTCTGAGAATGCGAAAGTAGAAGGTTTTAATCGATATATAGTCTCTATTTCCGCTACAGCACATGTGTTACGGACAAAAAAGCCTCCTATTTTTCGAGAATTGTATTTAAGAATTTCAAAAAAACAAGTATTAAAATAAATTTAAGAGGCCGTCATTAAGGTGGTTGGGTTATGTGAGCCAATACAAGATTTTATCAAAGTATGTACGTAGCTGGCATTATATTTATATCAAATTTATAGAGGTTTAATACAAGATCAAAAATGGTGACAGCTAACATCACTTATTATAGATTTCTTAACTGCTCGATTAACCAACGATGTATACCACTGTCGCTGGTACGTGGATGCCATGCCGCGATGACTTTAAAAGTGGGCGGTAATGCTTCAACCTCAAGCTCTTTGACTTTGCTGTTCGGCAATAGCCGCGAAGGATAAAACGCAATCATATCGGTCGTGTGCAAAATATCTGGTACGGCTGAAAAGCTAGGCACCGACATCACAATATTGCGTTTAAGGCCTCTTGTAGCAAACCATTGATCATGAGAGCCGCGTAAATTAGCACGCGAGGGTGACACGACCAGCTGCGCGTGTGCGGCCACTTGCGCCAGTGTTAATGCCTCTGTTGCAAAGGTATTTTCACAGCCCGTAATGCATGAATGCTGCTCTTCAAACAGAGTGACATACGATAAGTTATCTGGGATGAATTCGGGAAAGGTAATCAATAAATCAAGCTCGCCTGCTGCAATCAGCTGATTGATATTGTCTGAGGCAAAATCACGGACGATCAGCTTCAGATCTGGCGCGTCGCGTCGCGTAATATTAAACAATTGCGGTAATAGTGCCTGCGTCGCATAGTCAGTCGCACTAATCGTAAAGATGCCCTTGTAGGTTTGCGGCATAAAGACCTCTGGCTCTAACAAATCCTCCAACTCTTTTAAGATATGGTCAAGAGGTTGCTGCATCGATAGCGCCTTTGGCGTTGCCACCATGCTATTCCCTTGACGAATAAACAAGCGATCATCAAACACCTCACGTAACTTACGCAGCTGCTCACTGATGGCTTGTTGGGTTAGTCCCATTTTGCGTGCGACTTGCGAGAGGTTTTTTAGATCAAGCAGGGCTTGTAATACTCTAAGTTGCTTAATATCGAGCCGATTCATTCCATTCATCATGCATACCATTAATAGTTGTATCTTAAACAATAAGTGGTTGTTTCTAATTGTACCCTCAAAACGCTATGCTGACTAATATTGCTTACCCAATCATTAGATTGGTCATTAAGCATCAAAACAGGCTCAATACATTCAATAATAAGCCATCAGCTGCTTTAAAAGAGACATTTATGACACAGACCATTCTCAACACAAATAAATTATTTTCTTCTGTCGAACTTGGGCCTTACACGCTAAAAAACCGTATCGTGATGCCACCGTTGACACGCTCTCGTAGCACGCAACCTGACAATATTCCTAATGACTTGATGGCAGGCTATTATGCACAGCGCGCGTCAGCTGGATTTATGGTGACTGAGGGCACACAAATTGAGCCAAGAGGCCAAGGTTACGCTTGGACACCTGGTATCCATTCACCAGCTCAAGTTGAAGGTTGGAAAAAAGTCACGCAAGCAGTACATGACAAAGGCGGTATTATTTTTGCTCAGCTTTGGCACGTGGGCCGTGTGTCGCACACCAGCTTGCAGCCTAACGGTGCTCAGCCGGTAGGGCCGTCTGATATTACTGCTGATAACGTCAAAGTATTTATTGAAACGGGTCCAGGCGAAGGTGCTTTGGCTGATCCAAGTGCGCCGCGTGCACTCAGTACCGATGAAGTTGGTGAGCTGGTAAACATGTATGCGGCAGCTGCGCGCAATGCATTGGAGGCGGGTTTTGATGGGGTAGAGCTGCATTGTGCCAATGGCTATTTAGTCAATCAGTTTATCTCTGAGCATACCAATCAGCGTGATGACCAATATGGTGGGTCATTGACCAATCGTCTGCGCTTCTTAAAAGAGATCGTCGCGGCTGTCAGTGATGTGGTCGGTGCTGATCGTTTGGGCGTGCGTTTTGCGCCACTATTTGCCAGTACCACTGAGACACGTGTGTATTTGGGCTTGGTAGAGTCAGATCCCCATCATACGTATGTCGAAGCAGTCAAATTGCTTGAACAAGCGGGCATTGCCTACTTGTCTATTGCTGAAGCCGATTGGGATAATGCGCCTGATTTACCAGACACTTTTTATCAAGCGGTCAGAGAAGAGTTTTCAGGCCGTATTATTTATGCTGGCAAGTATACGATACAAAAAGCCGTGAACATTTTAGAAAAAGGCTACGGTGATTTATTCGCGTTTGGTCGCCCATTTATTGCCAATCCCGATCTGCCAGAGCGTATTGCCAATAATTGGCCATTGAATGAGGCAGACCCTGCCACTATGTATGGTGGTACGGATATTGGCTACAGTGATTATCCTTACTATCAAGAATAGCGAAGCAGCTGAGCAGTAAACAAAAATAAGGCCGTTAATACTAATGGCCTTATTTTTGTTTATGAATTTGGGACTGGTTGGATATTCACACATAGTCAATCATCAAGCCGCGATTGTTGCTTTTGTCGCGTACAGATTTTTTTATCAATAGGTAGTAGGCAATGAATCAGAATACTAAAGAAAGACTGATACGTATATTGGTAGGGTATGTTGGACTTTACCCAACGCTCCTAATCGTATTGACATTATTGAAACCTATGACTCAGGGTTTGAGCCTGCCAGTGGTGGTATTAATCGAAACCATCATACTTGTGCCCTTGACACAGCTGGTGTCATTTCCGCTAGCAGGTAAGCTGATTGATATGCTAAGAAAAGACAAGTAAAGTGATCTATGCTGTCAAATCCGTAGAAACCCTATGAGCACCTTCAATTAGAGCAACATTATCAGATAAAGAAGCCAATATAGGCTTCTTCGAATATTCAGGAATTCACGATGAAAAATATTTTGATTATTGGGTTAGTGGCTACTGTCCTAGCAGGCTGTAGCTCATTTGAGCGCGACACTATGTCTGTGACGCAAGTAAAGCCCGTGACGAAAGTAAAAAGCGCTGCTGCGACAGTGGGACAGATAGAAAACGTTGTCGGTTTACCTATTCGTTCAGGTAACGTCATGGCTACTAGCGATGGTCGAGTATTTTCTACCGTACATCCGAACGACGGTGAGCAGGGCGTGCAGTTATTTAAAGTGACTGGCGCCAACAGTTATCAGCCTTGGCCTTCAAATAAATTTCAATCACCTAAAGGTCAATATAGCGAAGCGACCATTGATACGCCACTAGGTATCACCAAAGACAATCAAGGTGGGTTATGGATTGTCGATATGGGTCAGCACATCGGTAAAACTCGTGTTTGGGGCTTTGATATCAAAACCGGTGCATTGATTAGTAAAATCGAGATACCCACAGACATCGCACCAAAAAACAGCTTTGTACAAGACTTAGTGGTCGATAGAAAAAATGGATGGATTTATTTAGCCGATATCCCCAATCCAGCCATTATTGCTATTAATATGAACACCAATGAAATGCGTCGTTTTGGCAACCACGTCGCTTTACAACCGGAAGCTGACGCAAAAATGGTGATTAATGGCGTGGATATCATGCTAGGTGGTCAGCCGACAAACAATGGTATCAATCCAATTACGATGTCAGCTGATAATAATACGATTTATTTTGGCGCGATGAATGGTAAATCTTGGTACAGCTTAGATGCTACCTTGTTCAGAGCGAAAGCCAGTGATGAGCAGATTGGTAAGAGCATTATCCGTGTTGGTGACAAGCCTGTATCTGATGGTGCTACTACAGACAGTCACGGGAACCACTACTTTACCAACTTAAATGACAATGGCGTAGATGTGCTTGATAATAAAGGCCAGCTAACCTCGTTAGTGCGAGACAGTCGATTTGATTGGCCTGACAACGTGTCTTTAGATAGCAATGGCTGGTTATACGTTGTGGCAAACCAATTACATAAAACACCGCCGTTCACTGGCACTGTCGATCAAGGCCAACCACCTTATCATATCTATAGAGTGTGGGTAGGGAAGCACTAATCTAAAAAAAGTTACCTTGTTTAAAACAAATCATTTATTTTAATTTTACAATATAACTCAGAGCTGATTGAATAATGATGATAAATGGTTTATAACAGACAAAAAAAGCCCCAGTCGTTAGACTGGGGCTTTCTAAATATTTGGTAGGCATAAGCAGATTCGAACTGCTGACCTCTACCATGTCAAGGTAGCGCTCTAACCAACTGAGCTATACGCCTATTTAGGTTGAGCATTTTAGCAAGTTTTGACGACTTTGCAAGCGTTTATTTATGAAAAGCCAAATTATTATTATAAGGTTGTGATTTTGAAGTGAGATTTTATTGTTAATTAACAATTGGTGTTATTCTACTGTCCGTATCAAGTACATATTTTCATGGATTGTGCTTTTAGTACTGTACTGTGGTTTTGCAA